>JAFBAJ010000100.1 GCA_019247865.1 Acidobacteriota bacterium | reverse complement strand
AGGGCGTCGGCCGGAACGAGCGGCGATAGGCCAGGTCGCTGACGGACGCGGCGAAGACCTGATCGAAGGTCGGGGCTTCGGCTTCGCGCTCGCGCACGACGACCGTCCCGGCGATGAGGTCGCCCGCGCGCTGGTCTTTGGCGCTGACGAAGACCGCGATAAAGCCAATCGAGTAGAACGGCGCGGGCATCATGTCAAACGTTCGCAGGAGGTTTCTGACCGCCGCTTCCCAGAACGTGATGGGGCGTCCGTCCTCGCGTATCACGCGCAGCTTGAGCCAGCGCTTGCCGGGCGTCTGCCCGTTCCAGAGCCACTCGAAAAAGACGAAGTAGCCGGAGATGATGAGAAAGATGAAGATGATGAGCAGCGCGATGACCCACTTCGGCGCGTCCTGCAACGTCGCACTCAGGCTCACCATATCCGCGACGATATAGAAACCGATGTAGAGCAGGATGATCGCCACCACCTGCAACGTGTGATCCACCGCGCAGGCCAGAAAGCGATTACCGATCGAGGCCAGCGCGAAGTGTAGCGGCACGCGCTCAGGCGTCTCGATAATCAAAGTCTCTTCATTGGCGACGGCAAATTCGGCGGCCATATCCGATTATAAACACACAACCAATCCGGCGGGAAGCAAAAGGATTTCAGCCCCGTGAGGGGCGGCATATTTGTAGCCCGGGGCGTTAGCTCCGGGGCACGACGCGACAAAATATTTGAGCCCCGTGAGGGGCGACATAAATCCTATGCCGCCCCTCCGGGGCTCATCATTCCTTAAACATGAAGGGCTATAAATATGCAGCCCCTCACGGGACTGCTTGTTTATTCAAACCTCACGCGCATGAAGCGGCGCTTGCCAACCTTAAACTCAAAGACCTGCCCATTTTCGATGGCCGCGATGATGTGATTCGGCGTCTCCACGCGTTGACCGTCCAGGTAGACGCCGCCCTGTTCGATGAGGCGGCGCGCTTCGCCCTTTGAAGATGCAAGCCCCGTCTCGATCATAAGCTGTGGCAACGCCCATCTGCCGTCGCCGATTGGTAAAGCGCGCTCTTCGATCTCGCTCGGCGTCTGCTTCTCGCGGAACATGCGGTTGAATTCCGCTTCCGCCGCGTCTGCGTCTGCGGCCGAATGAAAGTCCGTGATGATGCGTTTCGCCAGCTCGACCTTGATGTCGCGCGGGTTGCGCGACGATGAGCGCAGGGCAGCAATCTCTTCCATCCGCAGGTCGGTCAGCAGCTCGTACCAGCGCCACATCAGTTCGTCCGAGATGGACATCACCTTGCCGAACATCTCCTGCGGGGCTTCGTTGATGCCGATGTAGTTGTCGAGGCTCTTCGACATCTTCTGTACGCCGTCCGTGCCTTCGAGGAGCGGCATGATGACGGCGACCTGCGATTCCTGTTCGTACTCGCGTTGCAGGCTGCGCCCCATCAGGATGTTGAACTTCTGATCCGTCCCGCCGAGCTCCACGTCTGCTTCGAGCGCGACCGAATCGTAGGCCATGACGAGCGGGTACATAACCTCGTGCAGGGCGAGCGGGCGATTCTCCGCGAGGCGTTTCTCGAAATCGTCGCGCTCTAAAATCTGCTTCACAGTGACGTGCGAAGAGAGGCGTATGAAGCCCGCGCTGCCGAGCTGGTCCATCCATTCGGAGTTGAAACGAATCTCGGTTTTGGCCGGGTCGAGCAGCTTGAAGATCTGCGTCTTGTAGGTCTCTGCGTTGGCTTCGATCTCTGCGCGCGAGAGCTGCGGGCGGGTGGCGGACTTGCCCGAAGGGTCGCCGATCATGCCCGTGAAGTCTCCGATCAGGAAGATGACCGTGTGGCCCAGCTCCTGAAAGGCGCGCAGTTTACGGATGACCACGGTGTGGCCGAGATGTATGTCGGGCGCGGTCGGGTCTGCGCCGAGCTTGATGCGCAAAGGCCGATTGGTGCGCGCGCTCTTTTCGAGCTTCGCGCGAAGGTCATCTTCGCGGATGATCTCGACCGTCCCTTTGCGCAGGTATGCGAGTTGTTCGTCTATCGTCATCATTACAAAAAAATAATCTCACGCAAAGGCGCAAAGACGCAAAGGAAAACAATGGAGCCTTTCTTTGCGCCTTTGCGCCCTGGCGTGAACTTCCGTTATCTTCTGTTCGCAATGACAGAGATGATAACTCAGAACCCGCTCGGCGAGGTGCGGCTCTCTTTTGTCGGGAGCGGCGTGATGGCGGAAGCGATGCTGGCCGGGCTCCTGCGCAAGGGGCTCGTCGCGCCGGAGCAGATCACGGGCAGCCACCCGCGCGAGGCGCGCCGCGAAGAGCTCAGGGAGAAGTACTCGATCCGCACCGTCGAGAGCAATCGCGAGGCTGCTTCCGGCGGCCACATCGTCATCCTCGCCGTCAAACCGCAGCGGCTCGGCGGAGTCCTGCATGAGCTGGAAGGAGCCTTCCAGCCCGAACAGCTCGTCCTCTCCATCGTCGCGGGCGCGAAGATCGAGACCATCGCGGGCGAGCTCAAACATCCGGCCATCGTGCGCGCGATGCCGAACACGCCCGCGCAGATCGGCGCGGGGATGATCGCGTGGACTGCGACCGCAGAGGTCACCGAAGCACAGCAGGCGCAGGTGCGCGCGATGCTCGCGGCCCTGGGGCGCGAGATGTACGTCGAGCACGAGCGGATGATAGACATGGCGACGGCCCTGTCCGCGACCGGGCCGACCTACATTTTTATGAT
>JAFBAJ010000799.1 GCA_019247865.1 Acidobacteriota bacterium | reverse complement strand
AAAAGGCTTTTCCGCGCGAGAAGCGGGAGGCGGCACGGGCTTTGCAAAAGTTCTGCTCAGCGAAGGCGAGGGGAGGTCAGAGAAGATGAAGCCGAGAGTTTTAATCGTGGATGATGACGTGGCGATCACGCAGCAGCTCTTCTGGACTTTGTGCGACGATTACGAGGTGATGACGGCCAACGACCTGCAATCCGCGCTCCGCCGCGCGACCATCTACGAGCCACAGGTTTCGATCCTCGACCTGCACCTGCCGCCGAGCCACGACACGCCCGAAGTCGGGATGCGGATTCTGGAGTTCATCAAGAGCCGTCTGCCGCAGACCAAAGTACTGGTCGTCAGCTCGGACGCCACCGCAGAGATGCAGCGCGCCTGCTTCGACGGCGGCGCGGACGGTTTTATGGACAAGCCTTTTGAGATCGAGCAACTGCTTTCGACCGTGCGCCGCTACGCGCCCGAACGCCGGCTCGATGCGGCCTGAGAAAAAGTTTCGGAGGCGCGCGAGCGAGAATGCAAAAGCCTCAGGCTCCGAGCGTCAATGCAACATGAGTAAAGCGCAATACATTTTACTGGTCGGCATCATCGGTTTATATGGCCTGCTCTTTGTAACTCTGGTCTTCCGTGCCCTGAGCAGCCTCCGGCGCTCGCCCCGGCGCGAAGTCGTCAGCCCGCAGCTGGAAAAGATTTCCCGCGTCGTGGCACGTGCGCGCCAGAGCCGCGCCTGGACGCGCGCCGTGTGGCGCGGAACCCTGGCGCACGAAGCTCATTGAATCGAACAGAGCGCGCCAGTTGTCGAGAACGCGCCGTCCGAAGTTCCTGGTTCTTTGTTAACAGTCCCGGCCACTCGCCCCTTTGAGTAGCCGTTTAGCCTACGCTTAGCGGAATCCCCTCCCGCCGCGTCGGCCAAGAAGCCCCTGCTCCTATTCGACTCCTGCCCAGAGTCGCGGGGGCTTCTTACTTTTAAAGCAGAAAGTCAGGAGCCGGAAGCCAGAATGAAAGGCGACGTTTTTCTTCTGGCTCCTGACTTCTGACTCCTGACTCCTGCTTTTCTGTCGTATAATACTCGCATGAAGTTTCTGCATCTGGCGGACATACATTTGGGCTGCCGTCGTTATAATCTGGAGGAGCGGACGAAGGATTTCTTTCGCGCGTGGCGTGATGTGATCCTGAAGCACGCCATTCCGGAGAAGGTGGATTTCATGCTCATCGCGGGCGATTTTTTCGACCGGCGGAATGTTGATCCGCAGGCGATGAATCACGCGATGGCCGGGCTCAAGCTGCTCAAAGAGCATGACATTCCGGTCGTCGTCATCGAGGGCAATCACGACCAGCACGACGCCATCGCGGACTTCAGCCAGTACGAATCGGACCGCACGCATAGCTGGCTGCGCTCGCTCTCCGGCTGGGAATATCTGATCCTGCTCGAACCGTCGCGCGACGCGGAAGGCAGGCTCACGCTGGAGCCCTGGGACGAGGCCGGGCGCGTCGGCTCGTATGTGGACATCGCGGGCGCGCGCATCTTCGGCTCGTACTGGTACGGCGCGAGCGCGAACGCTGCGATTCCAGTCATGTCCGACGCCCTGCGACGAGCGCAAGCGGAAGGCCGCTTCAATATCCTGATGCTGCACACGGATGTCGAGGGGCAGATCAACCGCCCGATCCCTGCGCTCACCATCGCGAATCTGAAAGAGCTCAAGAGCCTCGTCAATTACGTCGCGCTCGGCCACACGCACAAGCGTTTCGCAATCGACAACTGGGCCTTCAATCCGGGCTCGCTGGAGCCCTGCTCGATTGACGAATACAGGGAAGAGCGCGGCGCGTTCCTGGTCGAAGTTGACGACGCGCAACAGGTCACCGCGACGCACCTCACGGATTACGTTCAGCGCCCCTTTCAGCGTCTCTCGTTCGATGTCTCCGGCGTGGTGGATGCAGAGGCCGTGTATGCGGGCGTGATGGAGATGATCGAGCAGCAGGCTCGCAAGCACTTTGAAGATTCAGATGAGCTCGCGCCCATCATCGAGGTCAGTCTGCGCGGTCACCTGGGCTTCAAGAACTCGCTGCTTGAGATACACAAGATGCGCGAAGAGGCCAGAGAGCGCACGGGCGCGCTCCACATCATCATGCGCAACCAGAGCGTGCCGGTCGAGTACGCCGTCGCCGCCGGGCTCGACGCGCAGGCTCCGCGTCAGGAGCGCGAGCGGCGCATCATCGAAGACCTCATCCTGCGCGACAATCGTTACAAGTCGCGCGCCAGGGAGATGGCCGAGCTGGTCGTCGAATCGAAGCGGCTGGCCCTGTCCGGCGAGCCGCCCGACAAGATTCTGGACCTCATCGCGCAAAAATTGGAGCCGGACGGACAGACGGCTCTGAAGATCTCGGACTCCGAGCCGGAGACCAACGCGCCGACGGCCACCGCTCTCAACGCCATCGAACGCAACGCCGCAGCCACTGTGATGAGTAACGAGTGATGAGCCGGCACACAGCGTCCCTCTCATCACTTCTTAAAACATGAGCGAAGCTCTGGACAGAGTGCGCGGCATCAGCGAGCTGCCGCTGTTCCCTTTAGCCGTCGTGCTCTTTCCGGGCACGCCGCTCCCGCTACACATTTTCGAGCCGCGTTATCGCCAGATGATGACGGACATCCGCGCCGGGCATAACCTCTTCGGACTTTCATATTTTGATGCGGGCGCGTCGGAGCTGGACTTGCCTCCGGTCGGGCACATCGGCTGCGCGGCGGAGGTCCGGGAGACGCAGGAGCTGGAGGACGGGCGCTCGAACATTCTGACCATCGGCGTGGTGCGCTACCGGCTCGAAGCTTACGCCGGGGCGGGCGAGCCGTATCTGGTCGGGCGCGTCTCCTTCTTCGAGGATGAAGCGGAGGACGCAGAGCTGCTCGCGCAGCAGGCGGAGGAGGTCTCGGAGCTTTTCCTGCGGATCGCGCGCGCCGTGCGGGCCATCAACGACGAGCGCGCGGCGTTGCCAGAGCTGCCTGAGACGACGCCCGAACATCTCTCCTTTCTGGTCGCGGCGGCGATGGAGGTCGAGGCGGAAGTCAAGCAGGACTTGCTTGAGCTGCGTTACACTTCCGAGCGTTTGAAGCGGCTGAGAGACCTGCTGGCGCGCGCCGTCGGCAGCTACGAAGAGCGTGCGCGCGTGCACACCATCGCCAAAGGCAACGGCCACAGGGCAGGAAGTTGAACTTCGAAGAATGACGGGCGAAGCACCAGCCGAAAGACAGGCGAACGAGGCGCGCATCCGTGTGCGCGTCCTCTTTTTCGGAGCCGCGCGAGAGACTGTCGGAAGCGACGCGGTACAGCTTGACCTGCATGCTCCGGCGACGGTCGCAACCGCCTACACAGAGGTGCTTGAAAATTATCCGGCCCTGCGCACGCGCTTCGGGCGCTCACTGCTGCTGGCGCTCAATCAGGAGTACGCGCCGTCC
>JAFBAJ010000531.1 GCA_019247865.1 Acidobacteriota bacterium | reverse complement strand
CAGACTGGACAGTCTACGGTACGGCGGCTGCCTTCCCCTCAGTTTGTTAGCACCGAAAAAGTTACAGAAAGAATAATTTTTCACTATGCCATGCCGGTGATGTTTTTCTCCTCTGTGGTACGCCAAATCAAGGTGTCGTGACCAAAGGCAATTCAATAAAGCTCGCCTGACTGGGCGCGTGATAGATTCGCTGCACGGCCCTGCGGTAATCGCCCGGCTTGGCCCAGAAGATGTTGGGCACGAAGGTCTGCGGGTTGCGGTCGTAGAGCGGGAACCAACTCGATTGGACTTGCACCATCAGGCGGTGTCCAGGCATGAAGACGTGATTCGCCGTCGGCAGATTAAAGCGATAGAGCAGCGGCTTGTTGGACTCCAACGGCTTCGGCGTCTCTAAGCTCTCGCGGTAACGCCCGCGAAAGATGTCCGCCGAGACCATCAACTGATAGCCGCCCATGTTCGGCTGGCCCGCGACTTCGTCCGGGTACAGGTCTATGACCTTGACCACCCAGTCCGAGTCCGTCCCGCTCGTCGAAGCGATGAGATTGGCGATGGGCTGCCCGCTGATCTTGACCGGCTCGGTCAACACGTCCGAGACGAAGACCGCGACATCGGGCCGCCCTGAAGCTTCGCGCTGATCGTCAACCAGCCAACGCGACCAGCTCGTGTTGTCAATCGGACGCGCGCGAAAGGGCACGGGCTTGGCCGGGTCGGAGATGTATTCTTCGTACTCTCCATCGCCCGCTTTCGGCGCGCGCCAGCTGAGCTTGAGGCCGGAGTTTAAGTAGAGCGGCGTGGGGCTCACGTTGCAGCCGCTCACACAACCTGACGGCCACGCGTTCAAACGTCGCCACGTGTTCGTCCCCGTTTCAAATGCCGTGACGGGCGCGATATCCATCTTAGGCGCGTCGTCTTTGAGATAGTGATCGAGGAAGGGCCGCAGCACTTCGCGGCGAAAGGTGAGCGCGGTATCGCTGCCGAACTTCAAAGCTCCGAGCATGCTGCCGTCCCTGATCTCCTGCCCGTGATGCCAGGGGCCGAGCACGAGGAAGACCTTGTCGTTCTTCGTGTCCTTAGGCTCGATGGCTTTGTAGACGGCGATATCGCCGTAGATGTCCTCCTGATCCCAGAGGCTGTGGACGAGCATCACCGGCACCTTCAGAGGCTGCGCGGCGAGAATTCTGTCCACGGCCTGCTCGCGCCAGAACATGTCATAAGACGGATGCTCCAAAAGCTTGCGCCAGAAGCCGAGCTGCTCCATCCCGCGGCGGCGTCCGAGCTCGCCCGCCGAACCCGCCTCCATGAACATATCGTAATCGTCGAAGTGGCTCGTCCACCACTTCGTCTCGTTCTTGCGCGTCGCTTCCTGATTGTAGATGTAGGACATTCCCTGCTGGCGGAAAGCTCCGTTGTGAAACCAGTCGTCGCCCATCCAGCCGTCCACCATCGGGTTCATCGGGACTGAGACTTTGAGCGCCGGATGCGGATTGATGAGCGCCATCAACGGCAGGAAGCCGTCGTAAGAGATGCCGAGGATGCCGACCTTGCCGTTGCTCTCCGGGATATTTTTGACGAGCCAGTCAATCGTGTCGTAGGTGTCGGTCGCGTGATCCACCTCGGTCGGATTCAGCGGCCCGTGCAGCGGTCGATTCATAACGTAGTCGCCTTCGGAGCCGTACTTGCCGCGCACGTCCTGCACGACGCGTATGTAGCCGCCCTCGACGATGACTTCGGTCGCGTTGTCATAGCCGTAGAGGCTCGGGCCGAGATGCGAGCTGTCGGTGTGCGTCGTCAGCGAGTCCGCGTCGTAGGGCGTGCGCGTGAGCAGGATCGGCGCGCCCTTCGCTCCCTTAGGGATGAGGATGACCGTGTGCAGCCTGATGCCGTCACGCATCGGCACCATCACCTCGCGCCGGACGTAGTCGAAGCCGTCATTGGTCGGCTCAAACTTGCCCGGCGTCTCGCTCGGCAACGTCTGCGCCGCTAAAGGCGCAAGCGACAGCAGGACGACGAGCATCGTCGCCACCACACTCAAAATCTTGCTGGTCATCATCAATCACCCCGGAAGTTTTTGGACGAGCGCGCAATAATCTCACGCAAAGGCGCAAAGACGCAAAGAAAGCATTCAAGCTCTTCTTTGCGTCTTTGCGCCTTTGCGTGAAACTGTCTTTTATTTGAGCGACTGTTGTACGGTTTCGATGAGCTTCTTCAGGTTCTCGTCGTCAGGGCTATCAGCTAAGAGCTTTTTGAGGGCCATGAGGTGCGCGGTCTTGAGCGAGAGTTCGGCGGAGACCTCTACG
>JAFBAJ010000392.1 GCA_019247865.1 Acidobacteriota bacterium | reverse complement strand
GCCCGGACACGAATCCATCCCGGCCTCTTTCAACTGCTCAATCACATCCTCGTCCTTCATCTTGTAAAAGCGCGCGAAGTGATCCAGCTCGACCATCGTGAAGGCTTTGAGGTGGAGCTGCGGGAACTCGCGCTTGAGCGAAGAGAGCAGGTCTGTGTAGTAAGAGAAGGGCAGCTTCGTATTCAGGCCGCCGACGATATGCAGCTCCGTCGCGCCCTCTTTGACCGCCTCACCGGCGATGCGCAGGCTCTCGTCAATGTTGTGCGTGTACGCATCCACCGCGCGCGGCGTGCGAAAGAAGTTGCAGAACTTGCAGTCCACGTAACAGACGTTCGTCGGATTAAAATGGCGGTTGACGTTGAAGTAGGTCGTGCGCCCGTGCCGCCCGCGACGCACGCTGTCGGCCAGCTTCGCCAGCGCGGGCAGATCGTCCGTCGCATACAGCTTCAATCCGTCTGCAAAACTCAATCGCTCACCGCCTTCAACTTTCGCGGCCAGCTCGTTCAGGTTCGGGTCGTGTGAAAAGTTCATAAAAATTGTGTAGGGGCAGGGCCCGTCCCTGCCCGTGTTGTCATAATCGATCAAGCGGGCAGGGACGAGCCCTGCCCCTACATTAAAAGAGCGCTGCGCTCCCGAAGGTCGCCAGCAGAATAACGCTGACGAAGGCATTGGTCGTAAAGAACGCTGCGTTGAGGCGCGAGAGATCGTGTGCCTTGACGAGCGTATGTTGATAAATGAGCAAAGCTCCGGTTGCGATCACGCCCGCGAGCGCGAGCGGGCCCAGGTGCGCGACCAGGTATAAAGCAACGAGCGTGGCGAACGCTTCCGCATGGAAGAGTCGCGCGATCCACAGCGCGCGTGCGACGCCGAACTTGCGCGGCACGGAATGCAGGCCCGCCTGCCGGTCGAAATCGTAATCCTGACAGGCATAGAGCACGTCGAACCCTGCCGTCCAGAGCATCACGACGAGCGAGAGCAGGAGCGGCACTGGACTGTCAATCGCTCCGCGCACGGCGATCCACGCGCCCGTCGGCGCAATCGCCAGGCACCAGCCCAGCACCAGATGCGAGAGCATCGTCCAGCGCTTCGTGTAAGAGTAGAGCAGGATGCTCGCGAGCGCGACCGGCGCGAGCGCCAGTGTCAGGCGATTGAGCATCGCCGCCGCGATGAAGAAGACGACGGCCGAGACGACCGTAAAAGCCCACACGAAGCCGACCGACAAGTTCCCGGCCGGAAGAGCGCGCGTGCGCGTGCGCGGATTGCGCGCGTCTATCTCGCGGTCTGCGAGGCGATTAAAGGCCATCGCGGTCGAGCGCGCGCCGAACATCGCCAGCGTGATCCAGAGCAGCTGCCAGAGCGTCGGCAGCCCTTTGGCCGCGAGCACCGCTCCCAGAAAAGCGAAGGGCAGCGCGAACAGCGTGTGCTCGATCTTAATCATTTCGAGCGTGATGCGTGCGTTTTTGGCTGTGGCAGTCAACATTGTCTTCTTCGATTCACGTTCCGTGAATCCCTCCTCGCCCTTCTCACAAAGCAAAGACGAGGCCACATCAAAATTGATGAAAACCGAGCTGTTTCGCGCTTCCATGCTTTGCAAACTGCCAAAGAAGAGTTGGTGCTTGGCAGTTCGCAGAACAAGCTCACTATATCTCTCCCCCCTGCCACCTCGTCGCCTGCGAGTGCGGGATGGAGAACTGGTCTAGGATGCGAAAGACCAGATGATCGACCAGCTCTTCAATCGTTTTCGGGCGATGATAGAAGCCAGGGCTCGCCGGGAGCATCCGCGCGCCAGCGTGCGCGAGCCGGAGCATGTTCTCCAGATGAATCGCGTTGTAAGGCGATTCGCGCGGGACGATGACGAGTTTGCGCCCTTCCTTCAAAGTCACATCGGCGGCGCGGTGTATGAGATTTGTGCAGGCTCCCGAAGCAATCGCTCCGAGCGTCCCCATCGAGCACGGCACGATGACCATCCCGGCCTGCACGTGCGAGCCGGAGGCGGGCTTGGCCGCCATGTTGTCGAGCCTGTGCACGCGTATCAGCTTTGAATCGAGCGGGAGTCCGACCCACTCGTTAACAGCACTGCTCTCAAGCTCGCCGAGGTTCGCGCCCAACTCCACGCGCGCCACAGTCCGCGCGGCCTCGGACATAATCAGATTGATCCGCTCGACCGCGCCGCTCGCGGCCATCTGCACCAGCGTGCGCTGCGCGTAAATCGAGCCCGAAGCTCCGGTGATGGCAAGGGTTAATTCCATGTGTGATAAGCAAAGACCGATTTTAGCCTGTCCGGTAATCTCACGCAAAGGCGCTGGTGACGCAAAGAAAATCAGGAATCTCTTTCTTTGCGCCTTTGCGCCTTTGCGTGAAACCGTTTTTGCATTCTATTCTAATAAGCCATGGAATTAGCTGAACTGGAAAAGCTCCTGCGCGAGCTGGCGGCGGGAAAGAGGGACGCAGCGGAGGCTGCGCGCCTGATTCACAGCTCGCAGTTCGAGGACATCGGCTACGCACGCGTGGATCATGCGCGGGCCGAAAGGCAAGGGTTTCCCGAAGTCGTCTTCGGCGCGGGCAAGACGCGCGCGCAGGTCGTCGGCATCGTCGAGCGACTGGCGAGCCGTGCGCCGAACCTGCTCGTCACGCGCACGGACGAAGGGACGTTCGGCGAGGTGCGGAACGTCGTGACCGACGCCGAGTGGCACGAGAGCGCGCGCCTGATTCGGATTCAAAGAGACAGGACTGAGCGCGGGCTGGGCGAGATCGCGGTCGTCACGGCGGGCACGAGCGATATCCCGGTCGCGGAAGAGGCCGCGCTGACCGCCGAAGCGATGGGCAATCGCGTGCGGCGCATCTGGGATGCGGGCGTCGCTGGCATTCATCGCATCTTGGCCGAGCGCGAGCTGCTGCAAACATCACGCGTCGTCATCGTCGCAGCAGGGATGGAGGGCGCGCTCCCTTCGGTCGTCGGCGGCCTGGTCAGCGTCCCTGTTATCGCCGTTCCGACGAGCATCGGTTACGGCGCGTCGTTCGGCGGCGTGGCCGCGCTGCTGGGGATGCTCAACTCGTGCGCCTCCAACGTGACGGTCGTCAACATCGACAACGGATTCGGCGCGGGCTTCGTGGCGAGTCTGATCAATCGTCAATGGAAAGCTCAATGACCAGCCCGGCAGGACGAAAGATGAGAGCCAAGCTCCTGCTGCTCTTCTATCTTTTGCCCGTGACCTTTTTGTTTCTCTCCGGTTGCGGCGCGAAGCGCACGCCCAATCTGGAGCGCATCTTTGCGGAGGCGCGGACGCGCACGGGCAAGCGTCCGATCATCGTCATTCCGGGCATCCTCGGCTCGGAGCTTGTCAATCGCGAGACGGGCAAGGTCGCCTGGCCTTCCGCCTTTCGCGTCTCAGACAACGACCTCCGCCTGCCCATCTCGCCGGACCTCAAAGCTAACCGGGACGATCTCGTGCCGAGCAAGATTCTGGACACCATTAAGCTCGCGCGCCTCGTGCCGGACGTTTACATCTATCATCACCTGCTCATCGCGCTGAGCAAGTACGGCGGCTACACAGAGGGCGACTGGGAGAACCCCGGCGCGACGGGCGACCGCGACACGTTCTACGTCTTTCCATACGATTGGCGGCGCGATAACGTCGAGTCCGCGCGCGAGCTGATCGAGCGCATCGAGCGGCTCAAGCAGAAGCTGCATCGTCCGGACCTGAGGTTCAATATCGTCGCGCATTCGATGGGCGGGCTCATCGCGCGTTACGCTGCGAGGTACGGCGGGGCGGACTTGCCTGTGGATGAGAGTCCTGCTGTTCCGACCTGGGCCGGGGCGTCCGGCATCAACAAGATATTTATGCTGGGGACGCCGAACGAGGGCTCTGCGGACGCTTTCTCGACGCTGTTGCAGGGCTACTCGCTGACCGAAGGGCTGCGGCGCAGGATTCGTCTTCTCAACAAGCTCTCGCGCGAAGATGCTCTGACAGCGCCTTCGATCTTTCAGTTGATGCCGCACAGCGGGATGGTGCATTTCCTGGATGGGAATCTGGAGCCCTTGAAGGTTGACCTGTACGACCCGGCCGTGTGGCGTTATTACAACTGGGCGGCGATCTCCGACCCCAAGTTCCGACGGCAGTATGAGCAGGGCGAAGAGGCTGCGGAGGCGCATGCCGCGCCGAATGTGCTCGATGCGTATTTCGCCGCCGTGCTCAAGCGCGCCAAAGCTTTTCACGCGGCTCTGGACGCGCCGTTGGAGGGCGAGCCGCCCGTCCCGCTCTTCGCTTTCGGCGGCGACTGCGAAGAGACTCTGTTCGCGCCCGTGCTCCTGCGCGATGAGAAGAAGGGGCGCTGGGTCACCCTGACGGAGCCGCGCGAGCTGCGCCTGTCGAACGGGCGCAAGGTTTCGAAGGCGGAGGTCACGCGTGTGATGTACGCGCCGGGCGACGGCCGCGTCACGCGCCGCTCGCTGCTTGCGGAGACGCTGGCCGAGACGCGCCGCGCGAGCCAGCTCTTCGAGACCTCTCTGCCCATCGTCTACGCGGTCTTCGCCTGCGACCTGCACGGCGAGTTGCAGAACAACAAGACCCTGCAGGACAACGCGCTGACCGCGCTTGTGAGCGAGGCGATGAAGTAATGAGATTGAGATATGAGCTGTGGATGAATGAAGAGGAAGAGGACGTAAGCTGGACATTCATGCCGGTGGATCATCAATATGAGGCGTTCCTGAGATACAAAGAGAAGTACGAGCCGCATGCCAAACTGGTCTGGAGCATTGAAGCGAACAGCTTTTGGGAAGCAGAGGCCCGTTACCATGAGTTCATGGGCCGGGCAGAGCCAGTTGCGCAAAGGGGTGATAAATGGTGGCGAGATTATTGGCCGGAGAACGAAAGTAAATAGGAAATCCGCGTAGAATCGCACGGCTGATAAACGTCCTGATTCGAGTGCCTGTTCATCACGCTTGAGAGCCGCTTCATCACATGACAGCGGCCCGTTCGTCACATGTGGGTTGCCGCGCGCGGCTCTTCTACATTTTGATGGCGCGGCTCATGATTAAAAATCTCTTTTGAGGGAAAAATTTTGTGATGATGAAAAAGATCGCTCCTCTCCTTATCTTATTCGCTCTGGCGGTCGCCGGAGCGGCGCAGAAGTCTTCTTCTTCTTCGAGCCTCGCGCCGGACTTGCAGGCAGTCGTCGAGACCGAGCGTGCGTTCGCGCAGACGGCGATGGAGAAGGGAATACGCGACTCCTTTCTGGCCTTCATCGCGGACGACGGGATTCTGTTTCGCCCGACCGCGACCAACGGCAAACAGTTTTTAGAGAAGCAGAAATCGCGTCCGGGACTCCTGACGTGGCAGCCAGCGTTCGCGGACATCTCCGGCGCGGGCGATATGGGGATGACGACCGGCCCGTGGCAGTTTCGTGAGAAAGGGCCGGAGGACAAGCCCGTCGCGTACGGGACTTTCATGACCGTCTGGCGCAAACAGGCGGACGGCACCTGGAAGTTCGCAATCGACTTCGGCATCAGTTATGACCAGCCGAATGAAGTCGCCAACTGGCAGCTCCCAGCCAACTTCAACCGCACACGGACGAGCGCGAAGGCCGATGTTTCAGGAGAGCAGGCAGCTCTGTTAGACCTCGAACAGAAGTTCTCGAAAGCTTCTGCGGCCAACGGCTTTCCTAAGGCTTTCATCAACTACGCGGCGGATGATGTGCGAATCCTGCGCGAAGGAATGCTGCCCATCGTCGGTTTCAAAGAGGCTTCGGCCGCGCTGGCTCTGAAGACGGGCACGCGCCCGCTGACGTGGCAACCCATCAAAGCGGAGGTCGCAGGCTCAGGCGACATGGGCTTTACCTACGGCGGCTACGAGCTGAAGGGAAATGGCGCGAGCGAGGCTGTGGAGCGCGGCAACTACGTCAGGGTCTGGAAGAAGATCGGCAGCAAGTGGCGCGTCATCATGGATGTCATGGTCGAGCTGCCTAAGCCCGCTGCGAGCTAATCAATTAGCCACAGAGACACAGAGGCACAGAGATTTCTGATTTAATCTCTGTGCCTCTGTGTCTCTGTGGCTATCTTTAATCACAAGCCCGACAATGCGAGGCTCTGGACGCGTGCGACGATGTCTGCGAGGGGCACGTCCTCTGACGTTTTGCTGCGGCGCTCGAATAGTTCCACCACTCCGTCTGCGGCCTTCTTGCCGATGGTGATACGGTAGGGAATGCCGATCAGGTCTGCGTCCTTGAACTTGACGCCCGCGCGCTCGTCCCTGTCGTCGAGCAGGACTTCGAGCCCCGCGCGCCCGAGGTCTTCATATAACTTCTCTCCGGCCGCGCGCAGCTCCTCCTGTTTGATGTTGGTCACGGTGACGACGCAATCGAACGGCGCGATGGACTTAGGCCAGATGATGCCGTCCGCGTCGTGGTTCTGCTCGATGACGGCGGTCATGATTCTGTCCACGCCGATGCCGTAGCTGCCCATCACGATCGGGACTTCCTTCCCGTCCTGATTGAGCACGTGCGCGCCCATCGACTTGGAATACTTCGTGCCGAGCTTGAAGATGTGGCCGATCTCCATCGCCTTGTACACGTCGAGCACGCCCGTCTCGCAGCGCGGGCAGTGCTCGCCCGCAGAGACCGTGCGGAGGTCTGTCCAGCGATCCGGCTTGATGTCGCGCTCGATGTCCACGCCGCGCAGGTGATGCTCGTCCTTGTTCGCGCCAGTCGTCATATTGCGGCGACCCTTGAGGCCGAGGTCTGCGACGATGAACAGCTTGCTCTTCGCCGCAGTGGCTCTCTCTTTCGCGCCGACGCCGCCCAAACTCCCTGCGCTCGCGCCGAGCAGCTCGCGTATCTCTTCCGCCTGAGCCGGACGCACGGCGGTCGCGCCGAGTCCATCGGCCAATTTCGTCTCATGCAACTGGTGATCGCCGCGCAGCAGCGCGAGCACGGGCCGCGCTTCGTCCTCTATCGTCGCCATGTAGACGAGCGATTTGATCTGACGTGAAGCCTCTGCGCCGCCCGGAAAGGTCGTCAGGTCTTCTATCGTCCGCACGCCGGGCGTGGGGAATTCTTCGGGTGCAGCTGGGCCAGCTTCGTCTTCAATAACAGGCAGACGCGAAGTTGCCTTCTCGACGTTCGCGGCATAGTCGCAGTTCGAGCAGGTCGCGATCAAATCCTCGCCCGCGGGCGTTCTGGCGACGAACTCGTTCGAGGCCGTGCCGCCCATCGCGCCCGAAGAGGCTTCGACGATGGCGAACTCGATGCCGCAGCGCGTGAAGATGCGTTGATAGGCTTCGCGCTGGTCTTCAAACGAACGGTCGAGCCCGGCTTCATCCACATCGAACGAGTAGGCGTCCTTCATGGTAAAGGTGCGCAGGCGCATCAATCCCGATTTGGGGCGCGGCTCGTCGCGGAACTTGGTCTGAATCTGATACCAGACCAGCGGCAGCTGCTTGTAAGAGCGCACTTCGTTGCGCGCGATTGAAGTAAAGATCTCCTCGTGCGTCATCCCCAGACACATCTCCGCGCCCTTGCGGTCTTTGAGCCGAAACATGATGTCGTCGATGGCCGACCAGCGTCCCGACTCTTTCCAGATTTCGGCCGGATGCAGCGCGGGCAGAAAGAACTCCTGTCCGCCGATGCCGTTCATCTCTTCGCGCAGGATGTTCATGACCTTGAGGGCGATGCGCTGCGCGAGCGGCAGGTACGAGTAGATGCCCGCGGAGAGCTGGCGGATGATGCCCGCGCGCAGCAGCAGGCGATGCGAGATGACCTCTGCGTCAGCAGGGTCTTCACGAAGCGTCGGAATAAAAAATTTTGACCAGCGCATACAGGTTTTCGATAACTCCTCAAATAAGGTTGCATCTTAACAGGCGCTCATTCTCGCTTAGAGATACGGCGGAAGGCAAACGGCCTCACCGCTGAGACGCAGAGTTCACGCGGAGAATGCGCAGAGAAAGCATGAGCTTCAACCCTCTCTGCGTTTCCTCTGCGACTTCTCTGCGCCTCTACGTTGAAAGGCAGCTTTTGGTTGCGCCGCTTTCACGGCGTGATGTACCATCGCCTGCTTGAACGCCCACACCAATTACACCGAGAGGTTGGAAAGTGATGAAAATCGCGCTCGCCAGCGACCACGCGGGCTACAGTGAGAAGGAGCGCTTGAAGCCTCTGCTCCGTGAGCTGGGTCTGAAGGTAGAGGATCTGGGCACGGTCTCGGAGGATTCGGTGGACTATCCGGACTACGCGCGCAAGGTGGCGTTGGCGGTCGCGGGCGGCGAAGCGGAGCAGGGAATTCTGGTCTGCGGCTCAGGCACCGGGATGGCGATCACCGCCAACAAGGTGCGCGGCGTGCGCGCTGCGGTCGCGTGGTCTGTCGAGACCGCGCGCCTCGCCCGGCAGCACAACGACGCCAACGTCCTCGCCCTCGGCGCGCGGACGACTCCGCCCGAAGAGATTCCACACATCGTGCGCGCCTGGTTCGACCAGCCATTCGACGGCGGACGTCACGCCGAGCGCGTCGAGAAGATTAATCAGATCGAAAACGAGTCCCGAATTGAGGAAAAACGATGAGTGAACTTTTTAATGCGCCGCTCGCAGAGGTGGATCCGGTCATCGGCAATGCGATCAATGATGAAGTCCGGCGACAGGCGGAGGGGCTGGAGCTGATCGCTTCGGAAAATTTCGTCAGCGAAGCCGTGCTCGAAGCGATGGGCTCGGTCTTCACGAACAAGTACGCCGAGGGCTATCCTAAGAAGCGTTACTACGGCGGCTGCGAGTTCGCGGACGTGGTCGAGCAGACGGCGATTGATCGGGCGAAGGAGATCTTCGGGGCGGAGCACGCCAACGTCCAGCCGCACAGCGGCTCGCAGGCGAACATGGCCGTCTACCTCGCCGCGCTCCAGTACGGCGATCAGATTCTCGGCATGAACCTCTCGCACGGAGGCCACCTGACGCACGGCCACCCGCTCAACTTCTCCGGCTTCAGCTACAAGGTCGCGGACTACGGCGTCTCGCGCGAGACGGAGCAGATCGATTACGACGAGCTGCAACGCATCGCCGAAGAGCATCAGCCTAAGCTCATCGTCTGCGGCGCTTCGGCCTACCCGCGCACGATTGACTTCGCGCGCATCGGCGAGATCGCGCGCAGCATCGGCGCGCGGATGTTCGCGGACATCGCGCACATCGCAGGCCCCGTCGCAGCCGGGCTCCATCCGTCGCCGGTTCCGCACGCGGATTACGTCACGACGACCACGCACAAGACCCTGCGCGGCCCGCGCGGCGGCCTCATCCTGTGCAAGGAGGAGCACGCGGCCGAAGTCAATCGCAAGCTCTTTCCGGGCGTGCAGGGCGGCCCGCTCGTCCACATCATCGCGGCCAAGGCCGTCGCCTTCGGCGAAGCCATGCGTGATGATTTCAAGGAGTACCAGCGCCGGACGCTGTCGAACGCGAAGGCGCTCGCCTCTGAATTACAGGAGCAGGGCCTGCGCATCGTCTCCGGCGGGACGGACAATCACCTGGTTCTCGTAGATGTCTTTCTCGAAGGCAAAGGCATCACCGGCAAGGACGCCGAAAAGGCTCTCGAAGCCGCGCACATCACCGTCAACAAGAACACGATTCCCTTCGACACCAACAAGCCGTTCGTCACTTCTGGCGTGCGCCTCGGCACACCGGCCCTGACGACGCGCGGGATGGGCGAAGAGGAGATGCGCACGGTCGCGCGCCTCATCGCAGAGATCATCCACGCGCCGCAATCCGAAGAGGTGCGCGCACAGGTTCAGCAATCCGTGCTGGAACTCGCGCAGCGTTTCCCGCTCTACCCGAAACGGCTCCGCCAGCGGCCGGAACAGGAGGCGATGGGCGCGGATTAGATTTAGAGCGACGGCCTTCTGTGATGATAAGGAGTGGCGATGTTGAGAGTTTCACACATTCTCTGGTTGGTGCTCGTCCTGGGCTGCTGCTGCGCCCTTCCGGCTCAGGCGGCGGCGCAATCCGCAGAAGATGAAGCCGAGATGCAGGCAGAGATCACCAGCTTATTGCCAAACCGG
>JAFBAJ010000237.1 GCA_019247865.1 Acidobacteriota bacterium | reverse complement strand
TATGTGGTTAGCCACAGATACGAAGTGAGAGCACCTCTCCTGCTTTACCCTTGCGCTTCAGGTATAAGGGTTCAAGTCCCGCATGCTTTAACTTTCACGGAAGGGTCTTGTCATGAAGCGCCTGTGTGTTCGTCTTTCTGTTTCTCTTCTGACCTTCATTATCGGTGTGAGCATCGCCGGTTCCCTGCTTTACCAGCCCCCGCCCGCCAACCGGCAGAGCGAGAAGACGACGGCGCAGCCTCAGCCGTCCAGCCCCAGCCGGACGAATGTGCCGTCAAATCCTCTGGAAGCCGTTTACATCGAAGGTGACGAATTGTCTTACGCCGGATATGACGTGCTGAGGTCGTACGATGCGGCGGAGGCGCAATCCTCGGCCCGGATCAGGAAGAACGGCAGGACGCTCGAAATGTTCTGTTGCGGAGGACAACATAAGAACTCGACCCGGATCGGCCTCTTTCCGTTTCTGGGAGATGCGAGCAAACAGCTCGTCATCGAGCAATACAGCGGCGGGGCTCATTGCTGCTGGTCATATGAAATTCTTGAGCTGACGCCGAAGCGGCGCAACCTTTTCGACGGCGAGCGATACGGCGGTTACATCGGTTATGAGCTAACGCCGAAAGACCTCGACGGCGACGGCAGATACGAATTCACGCAGGCCGTCATGTCCTTCGACTACTTTCACATGGCGCATTCCTTTTCCGTCTTTCCCAGGGCCGTCTTCGCCTACGATGAGAAGCGCGGGACGTATCTTCCGGCCAATCGCCGCTTTAAGGATTATCTGCTCACGGGCATCGAAGAGGATTTGGAGCGTCTGGCGGTCGAAAGAGAGAAGGTCGAGCCGAACAATATTGCCCTCAATGAACCATATTTATCGGCGGTGTTGCAGGTCATGCTGAAATATATCTACGCGGGTCAGCGGCAGCAGGGCTGGACGTTTTTTGAAGAGGAATACTTCCTGAGCAACAAGCCCCAAATCAGGCGTGACATCCGGCAGGCCCTGAAGGACGATCCGATCTATCAATCCATCTACAAATAATTTCACGCAAAGACGCAAAGACGCAAAGGAAAACTTGATTGCTTTTCTTTGCGTCTTTGCGCCTTTGCGTGAGATTGTTTTTGGGAACTGACCTTATCTTTTCCTCCGCGGCTTCTTATCTGGAATCAGGTCGCCTGTGAAAAGCTCCAGAATGCCTTTGGCCGTGCCGATGATGGGGGTGGCGTCGAGGCCTACGTGGAGGCCGCCGCGGAGGAGCCCTTTCTTCTTGATGTCGTAACCGGCCATGCTGATGACGACGGCCGTGCCGATGACCGGAATCGGCTTGATGAGCCGTCTTGCCATCGTCCAGCCGCCCGCGCGTAAGAGCCTCCGTTTGAGGCTCGGATTCGTACCGTTCCTCTTCATCACTGCACCTGTATGTCTGAGCTGATGCCCCAGGGCTGCGCGCGGAACGCTCCGTCCGAGCTTCTGAGGACATACCATGTTCCGTCCGCCGGACGAAAGACAGCCTGATCCGCCAGGCCGTCGCCGTCATAGTCTCCGGCCGCAGGCTGATCGCCCGCCGCGCCGAACGCGACGGTGTAGAAAGAGTTGTCCGAGCTGCGCCGGATATGCCACGTGCCGGTCGAAGGTCGGAAGACAGCGAAGTCAGTCTTGCCGTCACCGTCGAAATCGGCCGCCGCGGGCAGGTCGCCGTTCTGTCCCCAGAGCGCCGTCAGGACAGAATTGTTCGAGCTGCGAAGGACATACCACGTCCCGCTGCCGGGGCGAAAGACTGCGATGTCGGTCATGCCGTCGCCGTCGAAATCGATCTTGGGTTTGGTCGTCCCGCCGCCGCAGGTGTTCAGGAGCACGGTCACGCTGCTCGTGTCACGATTCGCCACGGCGAGGTCCTGCTTGCCGTCCATGTTGAGGTCGCCGATGGCAACCGTCTGCGGCGCGGTAGCGATAATGCTCGGGCCGACGCCGAAGCTGATCTGATCGCTGAAGCTTCCCGCGCCGCTGCCCAAAAGCACAGAGACGCTGTTCGAGTTCTTGTTGGCCGTCGCCAGATCGAGCTTGCCGTCGCCGTTGAGGTCTGCGCTCGCCACGGACATCGGATTGGCTCCGACCGCAAGCGTCGCGTCCGGGGTAAATGCGCCCGCGACGTTCTTGAGGAGCAGCACGCTGTCGCTCCCGGACCGCACGACCGCCAGATCGGGCTTGCTGTCACGGTTGTAGTCTCCGACGGCGAGCGTTTGCGGGCTGCCCGGAGTGACCGTGTAATAGGTGGGCTGCGTGAAAGCGCCTGCGCCGTCGCCGTTCAGGAGCGCGACCGTCCCGCCGTCCCGGTTCGCGGTCGCAATGTCGAGCTTGCCGTCCTGCGTGAAATCTTCGACGACGATGTAGACCGGATTGCCGTTGACTGTGTAATTGACCGGCGGGTCGAAAAATATGCTGCTGGGGTTGAGCGGGTGGTTGATAAATATCGAGACGACGTTATTGGTCATCCCGACGGCCAGGTCCGGCCTTCCGTCCCGATTAAAGTCTCCGGCGGCGATGGCCTGTGCTCCGGTAGTGAGCCCCAGATTGCCAACCTGACCGAAGACGTTGCTCTGCCCGTTGCCGGGCGCGATTGAAAGTGCGTTCTGCGTGCTGTTCGGGACAATCGCGTCCAGATAGCCGTCCAGATTAAAGTCCCTCACGACGATGGCCTCCGAGGTCACGCCGATGCCCGGCACGTTGAAGTAGGGATTGAAAGTACCGTTGCCACGGCCGAGGCTGACGGAGAGGCCGCCCGCGTTATTGGCCGTCGCGAGATCAAGCTTACCGTCACCGTTCAGGTCTACGATGACGATGAATTTCGGCGTAGCGCCGGTGGCGAACGGGGTCAGCGAGCGGAAGCTCGGCGTGGTGCATTGGGCTCTGGCGACCCACACGCTCTGGCTCGCCATCAAAGCCAAAATCGTCAGACAGAGGAGCAGTCTCATCTCAATCAGCCTCCTATCGGTTTCACAGGGGGCTTTATTCTACTCGCGTGCCGTCATCTAAGCCAAGAAAAAACGGTCTTTGGTCTTAGAACTTTGGTCTTTGATGTCTCACTCAAGCTTGAGTCGCGTGCAAAGACCAAAGCACAAAGACCAAAGGCCATCTTCTATGTTAGCATGAACGGCGTTCGACCAACTCTCAACACGTTGTCTTTTGTGATGTCTCTCGGACAGCATCGTCTGCTCATTATCATCTGTGCGCTCGGCCTCGTCTGCTGCGCCCTCGCTTGCGGGTCGCGCGGCACGGGGCCGCAGCGCAGGCTGCTCATCTACACGCCGCACGGGCAGGACATGCTGCGCGATTTCGTGGCGCGTTATAAGCAGGCCAACCCGGACGTGGACGTGCAGGTCGTGGACATGGGCTCGCAGGAGGTCCTGGGACGAATCCGCACGGAGCAGAATCGCCCACAGGCAGACCTCTGGTGGGGCGCGGCGCACACGACCTTTCAGACGGCCGCCGACGAGAACCTGCTCGCGCCGTATCGCCCGACGTGGGCGGACAAGGTTCCGCCCGAAGCGCGCGACGCGCAGGATCGCTGGTACGGAACTTTCGAGACGCCGGAGGTGATCGTTTATAACAGCGAAGCGGTCGCGGCTTCGGATGCTCCGCGCGATTGGGACGACGTGCTCGACCCTAAGTGGCGTGACAAAGTCCTGATCCGCAATCCGAATCCGTCCGATTCCATGCGCGCGATCTTCGGCGCGATGATCTGGCGTTTTTATCCGCAGACCAATTCGCCCGCGGGCGGCTACGACTGGCTGCGGCGGCTGGACGCGAACGTGCATGAATACACGGCCGACGGAACCCTGCTCATGCAGAAGCTGGCGCGGCGCGAGGGGCTCATCAGTCTCTACAACATGCCGGACGCGCGGCTTTATCAGGAGCAGAAAAAACTTCCGGTCGCGTACGTCATCCCGTCGAGCGGGACGCCCGTCGTGATCGACGCCATCGCCATCGTGCGCGGCGCGCCGCACGAAGAGGAGGCCCGACGCTTTTATGAATTCGTCACGACGCCGGAGAGCCTGATCCACGCCGCGCAAAGTTACTATCGCCTCCCTGCGCGCACGGACATAGATCGCGCGCAGCTTCCAGCGTGGATGAATCAACCCATCACGCGGATGAAGGTCGACTGGAACCTGCTGCGGCGTGAGGGCGGCGAGTGGTTAAAATACTGGGACACGCAGATTCGCGGGCAGGCGCAGAAATAGTTCGGCAGCCGGAAAGACTAAGATGAGTTTTGTGATTGACAGGATGAACGCGGAGGACTGGGAGCAGGTGCGTGTGGTCTATCTCGAAGGCATTGCGACCGGGCACGCGACGTTTGAGACGCAGGCCCCCGCGTGGGAGGAATGGGACGCGCGCCACCTGCCTTACAGCCGCCTCGTCGCGCGCGACGGCGAGACGATCAAGGGCTGGGCCGCCCTGAGCCCCGTGTCGAGCCGTCACGTCTATGCGGGCGTGGCCGAGATCAGCGTTTACGTCGGCGCGAACCACAGGGGCGAAGGCGTCGGCAAGGCGCTGCTCGACGCGCTCATCTCCGATTCGGAGAACAACGGCATCTGGTCGCTTCAGGCCGGAATCTTTCCGGAGAACAGCCGCAGCATCACGATGCACAAGCAATGCGGCTTTCGCGAGGTCGGCAAGCGCGAACGCATCGGCAAGATGAACGGCGTCTGGCGCGACACGGTGCTGCTCGAACGGCGCAGCAAAGTAGTTGGAGCAGATTAAGAAATAATTGCCACAGAGACACAGAGACACAGAGCTTATAAAATTTTTATTCTCTCTGTGCCTCTGTGTCTCTGTGGCTAGTTCTTAAAAATGGCTTTTCTTTCGCTCAACAACATCTCGAAAAATTACGGCGCGACGGCGGCGGTGCGCGAGCTGTCGCTGGAGGTCGAGCGCGGCGAGTTCTTCGGGCTGTTGGGGCCTTCGGGCTGCGGCAAGACGACGACGCTGAGGATGATCGCCGGATTGGAGCTGCCGGATGCAGGCCGGATCGAGCTGGACGGGCGCGACCTGACGCAGCTCTCGCCCGAACGGCGCGGCTTCGGGATGGTCTTTCAGAACTACGCGCTCTTTCCGCACCTCAACGTCTTTGAGAACGTGGCTTTCGGCCTGCGCGCGCGCAAGCGTCCGGCGGCGGAGGTCTCATCGAAGGTCGCGGACGCGCTCGCGCTGGTGCAGCTTCCGGGTTATGAAAAAAGGCGCGTCGAAGAGCTCTCCGGCGGGCAGCAGCAGCGCGTCGCCATCGCGCGCGCCATCGTTATCGAGCCGTTGCTGCTGCTCTTTGACGAACCGCTCTCGAACCTCGACGTGGCCCTGCGCGAAGAGACGCGCCGCGAGCTGCGCGAGCTGGTCAAGCGGCTCGGCCTGACCGCGATCTACGTCACGCACGATCAGGACGAAGCCTTCGCGCTCTGCGACCGCATCGGCGTGATGAGCGGCGGACGACTGCTCCAAACGGGCACGCCGCGCGAGCTTTACGAGCGCCCGCAGAGCCTCGGCGTCGCACGCTTTCTCGGGCGCAACAATTTCATAGAGGCGATGCGCCTCAGCAAGCAGCACGACGCGCACGGCGAGTTCAAGACGCTCGCGGGAGGCCACACGCTCTACGTGCCCGTCAGCGCAGAGGACCTGGGGCCGATCAACAAACCCGCCGTCCTCTCGATTCGCCCGGAGCACATCTCCATCACGCAGGGCGCGTCGTTTCCGGCCGACAACGTGCTGCGCGCGACTGTCCGCGAAGTCAACTTTGCGGGCGCGACGACGACCGTGCGGCTCGACGCAGACGGGCTTCAACTCGAAGCCTTAGTGCTGCGCCTCGTCGGCCTCGCGCCCGGCGACTCCTGCATGGTCGGACTTCCGCCCGGACGCATCAACATACTCAAGGCGGAGGGATGAGGGATGAAAGATGAAGTAAAAACAGCTCACAAGCGTTCTTTCATCCTTCATCCTTCATCCTTCATCCTGATCTTCCTTGTCGCGCTCGTCCTCATTTACGGCGTCATCTATCCGAACCTGCATGTGCTGGCGGCTTCGCTGCAACGCGGCGGCGTGTGGACGCTGGCGAATTACGCGGAAGTCCTGGCGCAGCGCACGACGCTCGTGGCGATGTGGTCGAGCGTGTTTCTGTCGATCATGACGGTCGCGCTGTGCGCGCTCGTGGGCGTGCCGCTCGCGTTCCTCTTCGAGCGCTACGAGTTCCCCGCGCGCAAAGCCTTTGCGTCGCTCGCGGCGTTGCCGCTCGTCCTGCCGCCGCTGGTCGGAACGGTCGCGTTTATCTTTCTCTGCGGCGAATCGGGAATCCTGGCGCGGCTCGTGCAGACGGCTTTCGGGCTCGAACGCGCGCCCTGGACTTTGCGCGGGTGGACGGCGCTGCTCCTCTTTCACACTTACACGATGTACCCGTTCTTTTACGTGCTGGTCGGCGCGGGCTTGCAGCGGATCGACGCCGGACTGTCGGAAGCTGCGCGCAGTCTCGGCGCGGGTCGCCTCAAAGTTTTGACGCGGGTCGTGCTGCCGCAGCTCACGCCGTCGCTGCTGGCGGCGGGGCTGCTGACCTTTATGACTTCGATGGCGTCGTTCAGCGCGCCGCTCCTGTTCGGCGGAGACGTGCGCGTGCTGACGCTCGAAATCTACACGGCGCGGCAGCGCGGCGATGTTGCGACGGCGCTCACGGAGACGGTCATTCTGGCGGCCATCTCGCTCGGCGCGCTCCTCTTTTTTCAGCGTTATGAAGGGACGCGGCAGTTCGTCTCGGCCGCGCTCAAGGGCGCGACGAAGAGGCGCGCGGTCATCCGTAGCGGGCGGGCGCGAATCTTAGCGGCCGTGTGCGGCGTGACGTTCTCGCTGCTGCTCGCGCTGCCCGTCATCACGCTCGTCGTCATCAGCTTCGCGCGCGACGGAGCGTGGACGACAGAGCTGCTGCCGCGCGCTTACACGCTCGACAACTATCGCCGCATTCTGCAGGAGGAGGGCGCGGGCGGCGCGTTGACGAGCAGCCTGTTGATGTCCGGCATCGCGGCCGTGGCGGCGCTCGCGTGGAGTTTCTGCGTGACGGCTCTGGTGGCCGGACGACGCACGCTCTGGCGGCGTTTCGTCTCGCTGCTGGTGCTGGTGCCGTGGGCTCTGCCGGGCACGGTCGTGGCGGTCGCCATCGCGGAGGCCTACGGGCGCGAGAATCCTTTGACCGGCGCGTTTATCCTCGTCGGCACGTTCTGGATTCTGCCGGTCATCTATTTTTTGAGATTTATGCCGCTCGTCGTGCGGAGCGTGCAGGCGAGCATGGAGCAGATCGATCCGGCGCTCGAAGAGGCCGCGAGCGGGCTCGGCGCGGGCTGGTGGAGCAGGTTCAGGCGTGTGCGTTTGCCGCTCGTCTGGCCGGGCGCGCTGGCCGGGGCGCTGCTCGCGTTCGTCATCGCGCTCGGCGAATACGTCGCCTCCGTCCTCGTCTACGTGCCGAGCAATCGCCCGATCTCAATCGCCATCGCGGCGGCGATGCGGGACTTCAATCTCGGCACGGCCGCGGCCTACGGCGTCCTTCTGATCGCGGCCATCGCGCTCAGCATGACGCTCGCCACGCGTTTGGAGAGGAAGTAAGCTCACGCAAAGGCGCAAAGACGCAAAGAAAGGCATTCAAGTCTTTCTTTGCGTCTTTGCCTTTGCGTAAATCTTATTTAATTTTGTCCTTGTTCTCGGCCTGAATCTTGTTGGCTTTGGTCTCTAAGTCCTTGCTCTCTTTGTCGAGGGCTTCGTATTTCGTCTTGTTCTCTCGGACTTTAGCCATCAGGCTCTCGGCGTCGTTGCTGTCGAGCAGAGCCTGCGCGTTACCTTTGCCGATATCCATCTGCTCTGCGCGCTTGGCGAACTCCTGCGACTTGAGCGTCAGATATTCTTT
>JAFBAJ010000180.1 GCA_019247865.1 Acidobacteriota bacterium | reverse complement strand
CGAGCCAGCCATCGTCCACGCGGGCGTCGCGCCTCCATTGCAGCCGGACACGGGAGCGGAATAAAAGCATGCCCTTCCAGCCGCCGAGTGTATGAGAATGATTCTCAAGAATGAGCTTTGAGAGCGCGCGGCAGACAGATTTACGCCGCGCGCTCGCTTTTTTAAAGCTCCGCCGCGTGCGGAACAGTAGATGCAAGAAGAACTCTTCTTTAAGCAGCTCGGGCTGTGCGTTTGTGTACGGACAGCAACCCTCGCGAAATAGGTCATGAGACTCTCGCCACACTTCTCAGACGCCTCTCGCGCTGGCAGTGGGCGAACCACACTGAGGACACAAAGAGAATGTTTCCGCTCGGCGATGACAATACGGGGCGCACCACAGTGCCCATCGTCAACTACGTCTTGATTGCCATCAACGTCCTGGTCTTCGTCTTTCTACAGGGACTCGGCTCGAACGACAAGTTCACCTACGCCTACGCGACCGTGCCGCAGGAGATCGTCACGGGCCGCGATGTGGACAAGCCGGTCGTGATTCAGGACCCGCTCTCGGGCGAGCCGGTCGGGCGGATCGACCTGCAACCGACTCCGGGCTCCGTCTACCTGACGCTGCTGACTTCGATGTTCATGCACGGCGGCATCGCGCACATCTTCGGCAACATGCTGTTCCTGTTTATCTTCGGAGACAATCTCGAAAACAGATTGGGGCACGTGCGGTATCTGATCTTTTATCTGCTCTGCGGCATCATCGCGTCGCTCGCGCACGTCCTGATGAACATGGACTCTTACATTCCGAGCCTCGGCGCGTCGGGCGCGATCTCCGGAGTTCTGGGCGGCTACATACTTTTGTATCCGCGCAATCGCGTGCGCGTGCTCTTGTTCAATATGTTCACGCAGGTTCCGGCCTACGTCGCGCTCGGGCTGTGGTTCGCCTTCCAGCTCATCAGCGGCCTGGGCTTTCTCGGCGGCGGCTCGCGCGTGGACGGCGTCGCGTATGCCGCGCACGTCGGAGGCTTTATCGCCGGGCTCGTGCTGATTAAGATCTTCGCCCTCGGGCGAGCCGAAGGCGGAGGCATGAGCACGGCTTAATGAGTTTGTGCGGCGAGCCGGGGAGAAATTTTCGCGCGCCGCTTTTTCGCCACGCAATTAAATCGAAAAAGGGAGAGGAAGAATTATGGCTAACACGAACGACGAAGTGATCTCGACACTGAACAATCTGATTGAGACCTGCAAGGACGGTCAGGAGGGCTTTCGCACCGCCGCAGAGGGCGTCAAGAACAGCGAGCTCAAGACGCTCTTCAACACCTACTCGCAGCAGCGCGCGCAGTTCGCGGCCGAATTGCAGAGCGAAGTCACGCGGCTCGGCGGCGATCCGGAGAAGACGGGCAGCGTCGCGGCGACTCTGCATCGCGGCTGGATCAACATCAAGTCGGCCGTCACGGGCGAAGACGAGGGCGCGGTCATCTCCGAATGCGAGCGCGGCGAAGACTCCGCCGTCAGAAACTACAAGGATGCGATTCAGACCACTCTGCCGGGCGACGTGAGCGACATCGTCAATCGGCAGTACGGAGAGGTGCAGGAGGCGCACGACCGCATCCGTGCGCTGGAGAGAGCGAGCAGCGCGGGCGCTTAACCGGCGCTGTCTTCGATTCAGGGCGGGCAGCTTTGCTCAAAAGCAAAGCCGCCCGCTTCTCACACTCACCATTCTTTATCGAACAAGGGAGGAGATACGAGCATGAAGCACAAACTGTTGTCCGTTGCTCTGACAGCAATCGGCGCGTTGGTTCTGCTGAGCGGAACCGCCGCGGCGCAGGACATGAACAAGTCCATGATGAACAACATGGACAAGAAGTTCGTGATGGAGGCCGCGATGGGCGGCATGATGGAGGTCGAACTGGGACGGCTCGCCGTCGAAAAAGGGATGAGCGACGAGGTCAAGCAGTTCGGCCAGCACATGGTGGATGACCACTCGAAGGCCAACGACGAGCTGATGCAGCTCGCATCGAGCAAAGGCATCACGCTGCCGACCGCGCTCGACGCCAAACACAAAGCGATGCGCGACCGGATGGCGAGCCTCTCCGGCGCAGCCTTTGACAAAGCCTACAAGCAGGAGATGCTCAAAGACCACCGCAAGGACGTGGCGGAATTCGAGAAGGAGTCCATGAAGGCCATGGACTCTGACGTCAAAGCCTTCGCCGCCAAAACGCTGCCGACGCTCAAAGAGCACCTCAGCATGATTGAGGGCATGACCAGCATGAAGAGCATGAAAAACGGCAAGATGTAAGTCAGGCTAAAGCAGAAAGAGCCCGCGCGAGCCGTCGACAGTGGTACGCTTCTGTCGACGGCTCTCATTGATTAGAAGCGTGTATTAAAATATTCTGGAAATAATACGCTGCCGGAGAGCGTCCGCTGGTATTGATGTGATGGTTGATAATTATATTTCCAGTTTGACCTGCCATTATCTTTCAGCCGGAGTAAAAGAAACGTATGAAAAAGCTACCATTCAGAATCATTGGACTTCTTGTCGTACTGGCTTTGTTTGTCCCAGGCGCATTCGGCAACACGGTTACGCTCGATACTTCCTTTAACGGCACGGGCTATAGAATTCAGCCTCTAGTGCCGTCTCCCCAATGGTCTATCGGCAGGTCGTTGGTCCTTCTGCCGGACGGCAAAATCCTCGTCGGCGGAGAGACCACCAACAGTCAATCCGACAAATTCGCGTTGATGCGCTTGAATTCGGACGGGACGCTCGACACTTCGTTTGGGAGCGGCGGTATTGTATTGACGACCGTTAACCTCTCTGCTCATGGAAGCAGATTACTGGTTCAACCCGACGGTAAAATTCTGCTGGGCGGCTATTCTTACAGGATTGACACGGATTATGATTTTACGATTATCCGGTATACCGCCGACGGAGCGCTCGACACTTCGTTCAATAACACCGGGTCTGTGACGCAGACATTCGGTTCCAGCGTAGATGAAGGCTACGATATGGGTCTCCAGCCGGACGGTAAAATCCTGCTGGTCGGAAGGACGTGGCAAATCCAGGGGATGCCGGGGGTGCAGTGGGACATCGGGGTGATGCGCTTTAACACGGACGGCTCGCTTGATACGACCTTTAACGGGACGGGTAAGCTTATCTTCGGGACTGCCAGCGACATGGAAGAGGCACACTCGGTGCTCATTCAGCCGGACGGTAAAATTCTGATCGGCGGTCTTCAGAAAACCACCAAGAACGATTTTCTGTTGCTGCGTCTTAATTCAAACGGCACGCTCGACACCTCTTTCGGCTCCGGCGGATCGACCATTACCACGGTCAGCCCGGGAGACAACATCATCACGTCGCTGGCCCTGCAATCAAATGGAAAAATTCTGGCGGGAGGATTTGGTTACATTGCCCGCTACACGCCGGACGGCGTCCTCGATCCGTCATTCGGCGTGGGCGGGACGGCGAGCACGAGCGCTGAAAACCAGGAAATTCGCGTCATCGGCGGCGATAAATTTCTGGTCGCCATGAAGTTCGGTGCCAATGCAGGGGTGGTGCGCTATATGGAGAATGGAGCGCCTGACACAAACTTTAACGGCGGCGGAGCCGCCAACATCTTTACTCAAGGCAGTTCCTGCATCGCATATTCGGTGGCCCTCCAACCTGACAATAAAATCCTGCTGGGCGGCGTCTGCTCTCAAGACGTGCCGAAATTCGCCGTTTTTCGACTTCAGGAAACCCGCACCAAACGTTTTCTGGATTTCAGCGGCGATGGGTTAACCGACGTTTCCATCTTTCGCCCGTCAAACGGTCAATGGTGGTATAGCTCGAACATCGCGAATGAGATTTTCGCCGGGCAGTGGGGCTTGTCTACAGACCGCCCCGTCCCGGCTGATTTTACCGGCGACGGCCGGACGGACGTGGCCGTCTTCAGACCTTCCACCGGCGAGTGGTTTATTTTAAGAAGCGACGACGGCACCTCCTACTCTTTCACGTTCGGCACAGCGGGAGACATTCCGATCGTCGCCGATTTTGACGGCGACGACAAAGCCGACGCGGGCGTCTTTCGTCCTTCGACCAACGAATGGTATATCCAGAAATCGACGGGCGGATTGATGGCCGCGACTTTCGGCGCTCCGGGCGACAAGCCTGTGCCGTCCGATTACGACGGCGACTTCAAAACCGACATCGCGATCTATCGCCCCTCGACCGGTGAGTGGTGGATCAACCAAAGTAGTGACGGAAGCATTCACGGCTTCAGCTTCGGGACATCTACGGACCTCCCTGTGCAGGGCGACTACACTGGCGACAACAAGACGGATGCGGCAGTTTACCGCCCGTCAACGGGCGAGTGGTTCATTCTTCCCAGTGAAGGCGGCCCATTTTTTGGAGTGCATTTCGGGACGGACGGCGATCTGCCGACGCCTGGCAATTACGGCGGCGACGGCAGATATGACCTGGTTGTGTATCGCCCGTCAGAGAACAGGTGGTACTTTCAGGTGACGGGCGGCCCATTCTCTGCGAGGTACTTCGGGGCGACCGGCGACCAACCGCTGCCGAATCTTTTCGTGCCGTAAGAAATCGGAATCTGTTTCAAAAACAGTCTCCCGCCAAGGCGCAAAGAAAGACTTAAAGCTTTTCTTTGCGCCTTTGCGCCTTTGCGGGAAATTCTTCGGCTCAGGTAAGATGAGCTTCTTTTAAGGAGTAATGTGAAATGGCTTTGACAGAAACCGCGCTGCCGCAGGCAAACCAGCAGGGCCTGGACATACGCTCGACGCCGCGCGAGGAGATGAACCTGTTCCCGCTCGACACTTTCCCGTACGAGTTTGTCGGGCGCGAGGTGCGCGTGCGCTTTGAGATGCCGGAGTTTACGGCCATCTGCCCGTTCTCGGACTTTCCCGATTTTGCTACGATCAAGCTTGAGTACGTGCCGAACGAGCGCTGCATCGAGCTCAAGAGTCTGAAGCTCTACATCAACTCGTTTCGCGAGATCAAGATCTTTCACGAGCACGTCATCAACGTCATCCTCGAAGACTTCGTGCGCGCCTGCGACCCTCTACAGGTCGAGCTCGAAGGCGACTTTCACGTGCGCGGAAACATCAAGACGACCGTCCGCGCGAGCTACTCGAAGCAGCAGGACGCGAGCGGTTATTAGCATGAGCCTTGAGCTGATACTCATCATCGCCGTCGTCCTGTTCATCGCGGCGGTCTTTCTGTTTCTCGCTCTGGCGCGGCGGGCCGTGCGGCTGGCGATTCGA
>JAFBAJ010000381.1 GCA_019247865.1 Acidobacteriota bacterium | reverse complement strand
GAAGCCGCCCGCCGAAGGCACGACGTTCGCCACCAGCTCGACCGGCAAGTCCGTCATCGTAACCGGCGACCGCAGCATCGCTTCTAAGATCTCCGCGTTGGTGCCCTTGATGGTGTCCGGGTTCGAGGCCAGATAGCCACGCCGAGTTCTGACGATGTAGTCCGGCTGGTTCTTGACGGAGATGGTCAGACGGTGAAACTGGTTATCGAGCACGGCGGGCTGGAATCCGAGCACGTAGTAAGTGTTGGAATCCTCTATCGCCTGAGAGAGCCCTGCGGCGAGGCCGTTGGTATTGGAGATCAGTTGACCGCCCGTCCCGGAGACCAGTTTGCGCGCCGCCCCCAACTGCTCGAAGTTGCCCATTGACAGATCGGGGCTTGAGTTCTTGACCGCGATTTCCAGCCCCGAAACGCTTTCGCTGGCCGAGACGCTGTTGACGCGCAGGCCCGCAGCATCCAGCGCATAGACGCTGATGCCGCCACGACGCGCGGTGTCGATCAACACGTTCAGCTTGTTATTGAGGTCTTCAGAAGTTCCGCCCGCGGTGCCGAAGGACTCCGTCATGAGGACGACGATCTTGCGTCCGGGCAGGTCGGACATGCCCTTGAAGATGCTCCGCAGCGTCTCGATGTTGCTCTGCGAGTTGCGCGTGATCTCGCTGACGATGGCGCGTGCAAAGGTGCGTATGCGCTGCTCCGTGGCATCCCGTTCATCATCAGTCTTGGCTCCCAGCCTGGCCGCTTCCGAAGGGCCTGGGCCGGCGGACTCCTCGGCGATGGTGCGGGTCGGGCCGGTGTCAGAGCCTTCGGCCTGCGCGCGGCTTTTCAATCTTTGGAGAGTGGCGCTATCACCCTTATCAATCCGCAGGGCCTCATCATCGGTCATGTTCCAGGGTCGGCCTTTGGTCGCGCCGAGCGTGTTCCGCGCGGCGAGGCGATTGAGACCGCTCAGGAGCAACTGCTTGTCGGTCGTGAACTGCTGAAGCGAAGCCATCGCGCCGCCGGTCGAGATGAGCGCGACCATGTCCGTCGGCGTGAGCTTGGTGTTGATGTACTCGGCGAAGGCTTTCCGCGCGCGCAGGAAGTTCTCGTTCGTCAGGTTCAGGTCATCGAAGACCAGCGCGATGTAGCGCCCCTGATACGGAATGGTCAGCGGCGAAGTGGGCGCGGTCGCGCCCGGCTGGGCCGCCGCTGCGGTGCCGCCCGCAGGGAGGTTGCTCTCGCGCACGCGCGAGCTTTCGATGGCCGTGAAGTAGTCCACGCTTTGCGGCTTGCCTTCATCGAGGACGCTAAAATCCGCGGCCGTCAGCCCCTTGATGCGGCGTCCGCTCTTGTCCGTCACGATGGCTTCCGTCTGGACGACCGCCGTGCTGACCTTCACCGTCTCGTCCTGCCCGCTCGGCGTCTGCCCGGCCGCGACGAACGTCAACTGCGCCGCCGCGACGATAATCAGTAGAGTCCTGGCAATAAGTTTTTTCATAAACATTAGGTGACCTCACGAGGTGTTCCGGACAGCCAAAGGAATGCCGGTCGGGCTTCGACTGACATGCCACAGGCTGCGGAGAGAGTTGTGCGCTGCCGTCTCTAAAGGGTTAGACAATACTCCGTCCCTTAACCTAATTGCAAACAGCTGCCAAAAAAAAGAAGGAAGAGGGAAGCTCGCGCTTGCCCTCTTCCTTTGAATCAGGCGCCTCGCAAAAGGCGCTCAACTCCCGGAAGGAGTGATTAGAAGATCAAGCGAAGGCCGAGCCGCAGTTGGCGATTGCCTCCGTTGTTGAAGCCCGGGTTCAGGAAGCTGCTCACGGTAAAGCCATTGTTAGCATCTTCAGCTAAGGTATCGGGCACACCGAAGTTCCGGTGATTGAGGATGTTGAAGGCCTCTGCGCGGAACTCAAGGCTCACCTTTTCGGTCAGCTTCGTCGTCTTGAACATCGACAGATTGACCGTGTACGAAGGCTCGCCCGAGAAGGTGTTGCGGCCGATGCCGTACGGCGTCTTGAAGTAGTTCAGAGCTTCAAAATCGGTCGCTCTGCCGGCGATGGCAGTCGCGAAGTTGGTGAACAGACCGAAGTCGTTGTAGACCAACTGCGCACCCTGCACAGCCGCCGCGCCGTTGTGCACGATGGTGCCCTGCGAACCGGGGCTCAGCGTGTTGTAGATGATGAAGTCGCCCGGAGCCGCGACGTTGCAAGCGGGATCTCCGAAGAGGATCACGCAGGCCGCCGTGTAACCGAAGGCGATGGTGCCCTTAGGCGCATTCGGGTTGCCGGCGTACGGACGCGTCGGGCCGATGGCGCTCAGGAAGCCGCTCTCGAATCCGAGGTCCGAGTTACCGAAGGCCAACACCGGCGTGAACGGCCGGCCGGAGCCGAGCAGCAGGATACCATTGAACTGGTAACCGCCGAGCAGCTTGCCTGTCCATCCGCGCTGCTCTTTGTACCAGGGCAGCTCGTAGATGAAGTTGGAGTTGAAGCTGTGCTTCTGATGGAAGGCCGAAAGACCGCGCTCGCCACTGTTGTAGTCGAACGGATCCTGCGAAGTGGCGATTGACTGGCCGCCGCCAAAGGTTCCGAAGATTTCGGAAGCGTTGTCAATCGTCTTGCTCAGCGAGTAGTTCGCATTCAGGGTCAGCGAGTTGCTCAGACGCGTGTCGTAGCGAATCTGCAAACCATTGTAGGTCGAAGAAGCGCCGTTGATGCGCGTGCGGATCGGGCCGAAGTTCGGATCGACGCGTCCGCTGCCGGTGATACGACCGCCGTTGGCGTCCACCGGGCGGCTGTTGAAGCCGTTGGTGGCGCTCGGCAGCGGCTGTCCCGCGAACGGGGTCACGGCCACACCGTGCGTGAAGGCCGTCGGATTACCGTTGCTGAGTCCCGGAGCGGTCTCAAAAAGCTGAGCCGCGGCGAGAGCCAGGTTGCGCAGGTCGGGGTTGGCATTGATGGTCTGGAACTGACCGACGATGCGCGAACCGACGTAGCGAACTTCGATCACGCCGTCCTTGTACAGCTCCTGCTGGATGCCGAAGTTGAAGGACATCGTGTACGGATTGTGGAAATCGTCAGCCACGCGCGTCTGGTTGAAGAGACGCGGGTCGCCGCCGTTGGTGCCGGGCGTCAGCGCGAGCTGAGCCTGAGTCGTCGGCAACTGGCCGACGCCGAAGGAACCGGCCGCGCCGGGCGTCTGGAAGATGGTGCCGGCCGCAGCATAAGGAGCTGCCGTCACAGTGTTCAGCACGATGTTGAAGAACGACGGGTCATACGCGATGCCGAAGCCGCCGCGAATAACC
>JAFBAJ010000127.1 GCA_019247865.1 Acidobacteriota bacterium | reverse complement strand
GCATGATGGTCAGCTTGACCTCTGTGCCGGGCTGCGTGCTGGCGACCTTGTTGCGCAGCTCGTTGCTGTCGTTGATCGGCGCATCATTCAAAGCGATGATGACATCGCCCTGACGCAGGCCGGCCTTGTCCGCGCCGCTGCCCTGCTGGACGGAGCTGACGATGACGCCTTTCGCCTCGCTCATGCCGAGGCTCGCGGCGAGGTCTGAAGTCACCGCCTGGACGACCACGCCGAGCTGCCCGCGATGCACTTTGCCGCCCTTGAGGAGCTGCTCCATCACGGAGCGCGCCATGTTCACCGGAATCGCAAAGCCGATGCCGATGCTCCCGCCGGAAGGCGAGAGGATCTGCGAGTTGATGCCGATCAGGTCGCCGTTGGTGTTGACCAGCGCGCCGCCCGAATTGCCTTTGTTGATGGGCGCGTCCGTTTGCAGAAAGTCCTCGAAGCTGCCGTCCGAAAGCCCCGTCGCGCGCCCCTTCGCGGAGATGATGCCGGAGGTCACGGTCTGGCCGATGCCGAGCGGGTTGCCGATGGCGAGCACCACGTCGCCGACACGAACCTGGTCGGAATTGCCCAGCGCCACAACCGGCAGGTTGTTCTGCTCCACCTTGAGCACGGCCAGATCCGACGGCGGGTCTGAGCCGATGACCTTCGCGCTGACCGTCTTTTTGCCCGCCAGCTCGACCGTGATGTCCTCCGCCCCGTCGATCACGTGATGGTTGGTCAGGATATAGCCGTCGGCCGTGACGATGACGCCTGAGCCGAGGCCGTGCTCGACGCTGTCCGGCTGCTGCCGCTGTTGCGGGAGCCGGTCGCCGAAGAACTGTCGGAACGTCGGGTCATCCGTAAAAGGCATCTGCTGCGGCGCACGCACGCGGCGCGCGGAGCGAATCGTGACCACCGCCGGCGCGACGCGGCTCACCACGTCGGCATAGGAATTCTGCGGCGCGCCGCTGCTGCTCGTGACGAACTGCGCCGGCTGTGCCTGAGCCGACGGCGTCGCCCCGTCCCGTTTCGTACAGGCTCCTAAGACGAGTGCCGAGGCGAGCATGACTGCGGCCAGCGGCGTGCGAAAACTCAGGAATCCATTAGAGCTCATAAATTCTCCTCCGAAAATAGCTTTTATGTTAGATGCCCGGCGAGTGGGCGCAGGTTTTATAGCTCTCATCCGAACAGGATGGGAAGCAACGCTCATGCCGCCATGCCGCGGCCGCCGGAACGGAAATTTCATCACCCGTCCAAGACCACGATTTCAAGCCTTTTTGCCGGACTCATGCCAACCGGCAGACGGGACAGGTGAGGTGTTTTTGAACCGACCGGGCAGAAACGTACCATCCTGCCACGCCTGCGCGTGCGGAAGATGAAAGAAATGGTCCCGGCTGACGGCTACGAAGACCTTCATCGCAGCTCAATCTTTCCGGCTCTTGAGATATTTTTTCGGGATCGGATTGTCTGGGCGCTCTGCGTCCCAGAAGATGGTCACGACCCACCAGCGCCCTTCCTGAAAGGCGAGCTGGATGCTGTTGATGCCGCGCGCGAAGGGTTTTTCGTCTTCGGCCTTGTGGCGCGAGTCGTAGGTGCTGAAGACCTGCGCGATGTTGCCGAAGGCGTCCACGCGCCGCGCGATCTCGCGCTCGTAGAAGCCGTTCTTCTCCAGGTACGGCCCGGCCTGCGCGATGTAATCTTCGACATCGAGCACACGCGCGCCTGTCTCTCCGCTCGGACGCGCGCCGGTCGGGATCAGCCGCGCGCCCGGCAGGAAAAGGGAGCGCAGGCGATTCCAGTCGCGCTTCTGTCCGGCCGGGCCGGAGATGGTGTCGTAGAGCGCGCCGAGAATCGCATCCACCGAATCCACGTCCTTCGTATGAGGCGCGGGCGCGCCAGCCTTCTTCGCATCCTTCTGTTGTGCCATCACACTCTCCATTCCGGCGCAAGCCATAAGCACAGACAAGCCAATCAGCAATAGCAGTCGCCGCATCGGTTTCTCCACCCTTTAAGATTGTTTCGATCTCAAAGCCGGGATTATAAGCCACAGAGGACACAGAGGGCACAGAGAAAATAATTTGGGTCATGACTAGATAGCGATAGCTGATCTAGTGATTCTCAATAGGAGTTGATAAAGGTCTTCATCTCTGTGATTGAACCTGAACTCACACTCCTTTAGATGCAAATAAAAGGTTGATGGACTCATCCCTTTGAACTTAACTAAACGGGTCTTTGCCATACCCCAGAAGCCTTCTATTCCGTTGATGTGAGCTGTGCCACGCACGAACTCATCAAGGTCATGACGGACTCGATAGTGCTTCTGATAGCCCATATGAACGATGCCATCGTAAGAGCGAAAGCCGTCCGTATGAATAGTCGAAGTCAAATCAACTTTGCCCCGAATAATGGCCTGAATACTGGCTTTCTTGAAGTTCGGGACGATCTCTGTATAGACCCGACCATTGCGTTTATAGATGCCGAAGACAATGGTCTTGCCTCGCGCTCCACGGCCCCGCTTGCCTCGCACACGACGAGCACCGAAGTAAGATTCATCCAGTTCGACATCGCCACAGAAAGGCGATTCTCTTTGACAATGAAGAGCAACGGCCTGACGAATCAATCTCAAATATCGGTTAACTGTATTGCGGTTCAGATTAGTCAATGCAGTAATCTGAACGCCAGTCAAATCCAGTGCAAAGAGCTTCAAAAGCTGCCGAAATTTAGCACGAGAAATTCGTGCACGGACAAAATGCTTAGAACTAACTGTCATGACTTAGTTTAACGCCATTTCTATGGCTCTTATCTAGTCATGACCCAATAATTTTATTCTCTGTGCCCTCTGTGTCCTCTGTGGCGAAAACTTCCTTTTATCTCTTCGAGACCGAACCGATGCCCGAAACTTTTTTGTTGACCGTCTTGGGATCGCCTGTGTAAGTCACGCTGCCCGCGCCGGAGACGTCCGCGTTCAGCTCCTCGGAGGCATAGACGTTGGCTTTGCCCGCGCCGCTCAGAGAGATGCGGACGCGTTCGGCTTTGAGGCTCTCCGAATCAACCTTGCTCGCGCCGCTCATGTCCAGATCGAGCGAGCGCGTCTGGCCCGCGAGGTCTATGTTGGAAGCGCCGCTGGTGTCGATCTTGAGCTGCTCATTTTTAAGCTCCGTGACGCGAAAGCTGCCCGCGCCGGACGACGAGATGCTCTCCAGGTTCGGCACGGTGATGCGGACGCGCACGGACTTGCGCGTGGAGTACGGCTTGTCCGGGCTCAGGTAGAGCGTCCCGCCGCGCACTTCCGCTTTGACGAGCGGCAGGATGTTGTCGTCGCCTTCAAGCTCAAGACTCGGCTCTTTCTGGCACACGATCTCGATATCAAAAGCCCCGGAGGTATCGAGCGCGGTGAAAGCTTCGACGTTCCGCTTCTCGCTCTTGATGACGCCGGAGCCGTGGACGCCTTCGCCCAATCCCTTCATCACGCTGCATCCGGTGAGCAGCGCCGTCAGCAATAGGATGGATATGATCTTCAACTTTTTCGCGTCCTCCTCTTAGGGAAAGATTCTGGTAGAGGAACGATTAAAGCCAAATAAAAGTTCAACTGGTCTTTGGTCTTCGGCCTTAGGTCTTTGATGTGTGGGTCAGCTTGAGATGTATCATTCAAGCTTGACGAGCGTACAAAGACCTAAGACCAAAGTCCCAGGACCAAATCTTTTATCTGTAGAGCTTCCACCACAGATAGAAAGCCTGTGCGATGCCGATGACGAGGCCGATGACCGCGCCGAACATCTCGATCGTGCGGAGGTGCTGCTGCGCGACCGAGAGGACGAGCGTTTCCAGCTTTTCGACCGGATATTCCGAGACCTTCTTGCGGACGATGCCGCCGATGTCGAACTCCGCGATAGCGCCGGGCAGCTTCTCTCTGGCGGCGGCGGTGATGCGCTCGGTCAGCGCCGCGCTCGCTTTGCGGATGGAGTCTTCGGGCGCGAGGTCGGACAATTTTCCCAGAGGCATCACGAGCAGGCGTTCGATCTGCGCGCTGAGGATGGCGTTGATGGTGCGCCCGGTCTCTTCGCGCGAGAGCGCATTGAGGAGACCGCGCGCGAGAAAGCTCTTGAGCCGCGCGGACGAATCCGGGCTCGCGTGCTCCAGGATGGCGCGCAGTGTATGCGGCTTGACTCTTTCGAGCGCGTCGGTCGTGTAGGCCGAAACTGAGCGCGCCAGCTCCTCGCTCTGCGCGAGCGCCAGAACGCGTTCGGAGATCTGGTTCTTAATAAGCTCCAGCTTATCCGGCGCGACCTGCCCGACCAGCTCGTTGATCGGGCGCGCGAGCAGGTTATCAACCGTCGAGTTGAGAAAATTTTCGGCCTCCTGCTCGAAGGCTTCGCCGCGCAGGAACTCTTCGACGCGGCGCGGCAGAGTGGAGTTGACCATGTCATCCACTTCACGATGAATCTTGTCGCGCGAGACGAAGATCTTTTTGAAGAACGAGAGCTGCCCGTAATATTCGTCCACCTCGCGCTTGATGAGCGCGCCGATCTGCGTCCGCGTGTTCTTGTTGGTCGCAATGTCCGCGAGCTGATGCACGACGGGCGGCAACTGGCGGTCGATGCGCTCTTTGATGAGGGCGACGGTTTCGGGCGTGAACATCTCGGCGAGCGTCGCGTTCGACGCGGCCAGGTCGTCCAGCCGCCCGGAGACGAAATCGCGCACCTTCGCTTCAAAGCCCGGCTCTGTGACAAGGCCGCGAAAACGCTCTTCGATGAAGCCGATGACCTGCTCGAAATGCTCCTCTTCAATCGTCTCGCTGAGCCGCCGCGCGAGCAGCTCCTCCACGCGCCGGTCAACGAAACCATAGACGGCCTCGACCGTCTCTTCGCTCCGCAGGGCGTTGGCGATGTAGTCCGCGATCCGGTATTGCAGCGCGGAGATGGCGTCGAGCACTGGAGCGCGCGCCGCGCGCGGCAGGATGTCGATGAACGAAGGATAAGAGGTGTTCAGGAGGTCGACGGTATAAGCGTTGACGAAGCTTTCAACTTTGCGCTGAAAGAAATCTGTCTCGAAGAGCGCGCTGACGACAGTCTCCTGCGAGACCAGCTCGTTGCCGACGGCTTTGCCGATGGTCTCGGCGAGGCGCTCGCGGTGGCGCGGGATCATGCCCTGCGGCCAGACGGTGAGGCCCAATAATTTTATCGGCCGGTGCGGGCGAAAGAGCATCCGCACGGCGAGCCACGCCGCCCCGTAGCCATGCAGCGTGGCGATGATGATGATGCCCAACAGCTCTCCGACAGTTCGATAATTAATAGCGCGCCTCTCCCCTTCTCACAACGATTCAAATAGGCCACAGATTTTCGCAGATGATTACGGATTCTACATCAAATTCAATAATCCGTGTTTATCCGCGCAGCTCCGTGGCTTCGACCGGATGTCCGGCCCTGACCCATGCGCCGGTGCCGCCCGTGACATTCAGCAGATGATGAAAGCCGTGCTGTTCGAGGAGACTCGTGGCCGCGCTGGAGCGATAGCCTCCGGCGCAGATGATGGCGGTCGGACGCTTCTGGTCGAGTTGCGCAGTCTGCGCCACCTGCTTTGCCAGCTCCATCGAGAGCGGCATGCTCGCGGCGCGCGGCACGTGGCCGTCCGAATATTCCGCAGGGCGGCGCACGTCTATGACCTGCAGGTCTTCGCCGCGCTCGATGCGCTCCTTCAGCTCGTCTACCGAAATTTGCGGAATCGCAGCCGTCTCAAGCTGCGCCTCTTCCCACGCGCTCATGCCGCCGCTCAGATAGCCCGCGACCGATTCGATTCCGACGCGCGCGAGGCGCATCAGAGCTTCGTCAACATGCGCTTCATCTTCTGCGACGAGGATGAGCGGCGTGCCCGCGTTGATGAGCGTGCCCGCCCACGTCGCGAACTGCCCGCCAAGACCGATGTTGAGCGCGCCCGCGATGTGCCCCGCGCCGTACAGAGCCGCCGCGCGCAGGTCGAGCACCAGATGGCCTTCGCGTCGCAGACGATCAACCTCTGC
>JAFBAJ010000086.1 GCA_019247865.1 Acidobacteriota bacterium | reverse complement strand
CGAGCCGCGTCGGACAGGCTGATCGTCTCGGCGCACGCGCGCTCGATTACCTGACCAAGACGCGCGGGATCGATTCCCAACGCGTGGTCATCGTCAACGGCGGCTACAGAGAAACGGACTTCTACGAGTTCTGGATCGTGCCGCAGGGCGCAGAGCCGCCACAACCCAGCCCGAGCCTCTCACCGAGCGAGGCTCAGCCGGCGGCTGAGAAACCAGCGCGGCGTCCATCGCGTCGCGCCCGGCGCAGGTAACGGCAGTCGTGTTAAGTGACAAGTGGCGAGTGACGAGACAGCATTTCTCTCATCACTCGTCACTTTTCGCTTGTCACCTCTCGCTGGTTTGGCATACTCTTCTCCCCTGAAAAAAAATCTAAAGCCCCCGGAAGAAATTCTTTTCCCAAAACTCGAAGGAGGAGCGGATTTTATGGGTGACGATAATGGCGGTGGTGGCAGCAGCGTCGGAGTGGTGGCGATTCTGGTGATTTTCATCATCATCGTGGTGGCGCTGTTTCTGGCTTATCGCGGCGGCCTCTTCGGCAGCAAGAAGACGAACGTGGACATCAACGTCACGGCGCCGGGCAAATAGACCGCACGAAAAACTCGGCCCGGATAAATTAGAAGAGGGGAGCGTCAGCAGATGCTCCCCTCTTCTTTTTTTATTTGATGTGTTGAAGCAGTTGCTTCTAGTTCGTCTGGGCCGGGATCGGGAGATCGCCGGAGAGCCCCCAGGCGTTGGCCCTGAACGTGCCGGTGCTGCTCAGGAATTGATACCAAGCGCCGTTGCGGAAGACTGCGAGGTCAGCCTTGCCGTCGCCGTCGTAATCGGCCGGGACGGGGATATCTCCGTTGGCTCCGAAGTGGAGCGCCAGGAATCCTGCTGTGCTGCGGTTGATGTACCAGTCGCCGGTTGACGGGCGGAAGACTGCGTAATCCGTCTGACCGTCGCGGTCATAATCGCCCGGCGCAGGCATGTCTCCGGCCTGTCCCCACAGAAAGGTGCGCAGCGGCGAGGCCGCGCCGACCTTGCGCGAGTACCAGTTGCCGTCCCGGAAATACGCCAGCTCGTCCGTGTTGTCTCCGTCAAAGTCGCCGACCATCGACGGGTCTGACACGGCCTCGCCTGAGAGAGTTTGTGTCGCGCTGACTCCAGTGCTGCCGAAATAACGTATCTGCCACTCGATAGAGTTGTTCGGCAACGGTCGCCGGACGATCATATCCACCTTGCCGTCCCCGTTCAGATCGCCGACCAGAGGCTTATCGCCAGCCTGTCCGAACGACTGCACAAGGAGAGCGCCGTCAGAGCTTCTGAGGATATACCACTGGCCGTCACGAAAGACCGCGACATCCGTCTTGCCGTCATCATCATAGTCGGCCGCCACGGCCTTGTCGGTGCTCAAGCCCCATTGCACATAAGCCGGGCCGCTCGTGCTGCGGCTCAGATACCAGTAGCGGTCGCCGGGGCGAAAGACCGCCAGGTCGTCTTTCCCGTCGCCGTCAAAATCGAAACGATGCCGGACCGCCGGGACGCTGGTTGTTAAGCGTACGATCCGCGGGCGCGGCTGGCCCTCCACGTTGTTAAAGGAGCCGGTAATGACATAGCTTCCATCCGCCTGCCGCGCGATACTGTTGATAGGATTGTCGAAATTGAGCCGGTTCAGCGCCGTATCGAAGCTGCCGTCCGGTAAGAATCTCGCAAAATTATAGAACTGCGAACCCGGCTGTACCGCACATCCATTGGTGATGAGCTTCCCATCATCCTGTAGGAAAAATGTGGTGCTGGATTCAGACCATCCGCAATTGCCGATGACCTGATAAGTGCCGTCGGTCTGATAGCGCCGCACCCCCAGGGACGCCAACAAGTCCCCCTGCGAATTGGTATACCAGCCCTTAGTCGCCGCGAGCAATTTGCCGTCCGGTTGCAGCGCCAGCCGGTAATGCTCACGTGAAATAAAGGGATAGCTTTCGGTATAAACATTGAAAGACGCATCCCGGACACCAGTCGCACTCAGCTTTACCAACCCGGGTATCCCTATTCCATTGACCCCTGTGATCGTACCTGCCGCGTACATGCTGCCATCCGGCAACAGCTTGACGTCATAGCAGGTGTTGCCTGCGATATTTGCTTGAAAAGACGTATCTCTCGACCCGTCCTGATTAAAGCGCGCCAATTTTGACCACGTGGGGTCGAAGGGTGACCCGATAGCTCCGCAAGCCATGAATCTGCCGTCGGGATATAAATCTATCGATTTCACCACACCGGCGAGAGGAGTGACAAAGCTGCTGTCCAGACTGCCGTCCGCATTCAACCGGACGAGATAGGTCACCGTTGTACCGATATGGAAAGTTCCGGCGACGTACATTTTCCCGTCCGGCAGGAGCTTGATGGTTTCAACCTGATCGTTCGCCCCCGCGCCCAAAGGCGGGTTAAAGGTCGTGTCCCGCGTGCCGTTCGGATTGAGCCGGACGATCAACTTGATGTCGTTGCCGTTGACGTTGGTAAAGTTTCCTCCGACCAGTATCTTCTGGTCCGGCTGCACCGCCACTGCGTTGAGGAAGTCCCAGAACTGATGAGTCCGGCCGCCGAAGGTCGGATTGAAAGAAGGGTCGACCATGTAATCCTGCGCTCGTATCGCAAACGAGAGCGACATCAGGCACAGGAAGAGAATGAAGGAGAAAAGATTTTTATGTTTCATCTGGGCGCTCCGACTAACAGGATGTGTACGCACGTTAACATCAAACTTTGCGCCGGGCAATAATTTGGTTGAGAGCAGACGCCTTTGTCTTTTAGCCTGTAACCATTTACCATTAACTGAATCAATATGATTTCCATATTCGAAGGATACGCTTAAAGTGGCTGCACCGAACATCGAAACCATTGTCTCACTCGCCAAGCGGCGGGGCTTCGTTTTCCCTTCATCCGACATCTACGGCGGCCTCGGCAGCGCGTGGGACTACGGCCCGCTCGGCGTCGAGCTCTGCAACAACGTCAAGCAGGGCTGGTGGCGCTGGATGGTGCACGAGCGCGACGACATGGAGGGACTCGATTCGAGCATCATTCTCAACCGTCAGGTCTGGAAATATTCCGGCCACGAAGAGACCTTCAGCGACCCGCTCGTGGATTGCCGCGAGTGCAAGACGCGCCTGCGCGCGGACAAGCTGGAATACTCCGGCGCGGCCAGCATCGAGGAAGCCATTCAGGGGAAACAGGTCAAGTGTCCGAACTGCGACTCGACCGATCTGACCGCGCCGCGCCCCTTCAACCTGATGTTCCGCACGACCATCGGCGCAGCGGCGGAAGAGGACGACCCGACGGCTCTGGCCTATCTCCGGCCCGAAACGGCGCAGGGCATCTTCATCAACTTTCACAACGTGCTGACGACGATGCGCCGCAAGGTTCCGTTCGGCATCGCGCAGATCGGCAAGAGCTTTCGCAACGAGGTCACGCCCGGCAACTTTATCTTCCGCACGCGTGAGTTCGAGCAGATGGAGATGGAATATTTCGTCCGTCCGGGCGAGGACGAGCCGGTTCATCAGGAATGGATAGACTACTGCCACAACTGGTTTCTGACGCTCGGCATCAACGCCGACAACCTGCGCCTCTACGAGCAGCCGAAGGAAGAGCTGGCGCACTACGCCAAGCGCACGGTTGATATTCATTATCGCTTCTTTCCCGAACGCGAAGAGGAGGAGCGGCAGTGGGACGAGCTGATGGGCATCGCCAATCGGACGGACTTCGATCTCAAAGCGCACTCGAAAAAACCTGAGGACGCGGAAGGCAAGCGGCTCAACCCGGACTCGACCGAAGACCTCTCCTATTTCGACGAGGCGACGAAGGAGCGTTTCTATCCTTACGTCATCGAGCCCGCCGCCGGAGTCAATCGCACAGTGCTCGCAGTCCTGATGGATGCCTACACGGAGAAGACGAACGACAAAGGCGAGAAGCGCGTGATCCTGAAGCTGCATCCGCAGCTCGCGCCGATCAAGGCCGCCATTCTTCCGCTCGCCAAGAACAAGCCGGAGATCGTCGGCATGGCGAAAGCCATCAAGCGCTCGCTGCAACCGACCCTGCGCGCGGTCTACGACGACACGGGCGGCATCGGCAAACTCTATGCGCGGCAGGACGAGATCGGCACGCCCTTCTGCGTCACCGTCGATCATCAATCGCTCGAAGACGAAGCCGTCACCGTCCGCGACCGCGACACCTGGGAGCAGGAGCGCGTCAAGGTCAGCGACCTGCAACTACATTTACAGAGCAGGTTAGTAACAAAATTGTAGGGGCAGGGCTGGTCCCTGCCCGCTCAATGGGCGAAAGACACGGGCAGGGACCAGCCCTGCCCCTACAGGATTTTGAAATGCCAATAGTTAAGAAGCGTAACGAGCAGACCGAATCGCGTCTGCTGCTGGAATCGGACGAGCCGGTCGAGCTGCCTCCGGCGGAGATCGCGGACAACGCCGTGCTGGTGCAGTTCGAGAAGTTCAAGCCCTTCGTGCCGGAGCTGCTGGAAACACTGCGCGCCGGAACGACCGCCGAGCCCGTGCCGGTGATGCTCGACGGCTCGACCTTCGCTGTGCACACGGCCACGCGTACCTTCTGGGTCAAGCTCTGGCACACGGCCAAGTCCGAACTCGCGCGCATCGAACGCGCGCAGGTCATCAGTTGTTTGCCCTCTACGCGCGGCGTGCAAATTGTCGTGGACGATCCCGAAGGCGAGTTTGACGATGAGCTCTTTGATGAAGAAGAGGATGCTGATAACGAGCATCGCTTTTAAGCTCCACCCCGTTCGATGTTGTCTCCGATTCCCGAAAAAATCCTGAAGCTCGCGCGTGAGGTTCGCGCGCTCGGCGGACGAGCGCTGCTGGTCGGCGGCTGTGTGCGCGATCAGTTGATGGGCCGCGAGCCTGAGGATTGGGATGTCGAGGTGTACGGGATTGCGCCCGCGACTTTGCGCGCGCTGCTGGAAAAGCTCGGGCGCGTGGACTCGGTCGGAGAGGCTTTCACGGTTTACAAACTGGGCTCCGACCTCGACGTCTCTCTGCCGCGCCGCGAGCGCAAGACCGGGCGCGGGCATCGCGGCTTCGTCATCGAAGGCGACCCGCAGATGACCGTCGAAGAGGCCGCGCGCCGCCGCGATTTTACCATCAACGCGATTCTGCAAGACCCTTTGACGGGCGAGCTCCTGGACCCGTACGGCGGACGCGCAGACATCGAACAGAGACTCCTGCGCGTCGTCGCGCCGGACACTTTTATCGAAGACTCTCTACGCGTCCTGCGCGCCGCACAGTTCGCCGCCCGCTTCGAGTTCGACGTGGAGCTTGAGACCTTCGAGCTCTGCCGCTCCATCGACCTTACAGACCTCCCACGCGAACGCATCTGGGGCGAGATGGAAAAGCTCCTCCTGCGCGCACGCAAGCCCTCCATCGGCTTACAACTGATGTATGACATGGGAGCTATCGCACAGCTCTTTCCGGAGCTGCAATCATTAGTCGGAGTGCCACAAGAGAAAGAATGGCACCCGGAGGGAAGTGTAGATGTGCATTCCATGCTCGTCGTAGATCGCGCGCGCGAGTTGATTGATGATCTGCCGTATCCCAAGCAGGTGACGGTGATGCTGGGCGCGCTGTGTCATGATCTGGGGAAGCCCGCGACGACGGAGTTTATAGAGGGGCGCATCCGTTCGCGTGGACACGAAGAGGCGGGCGCGCCGCCGACCGAGAGCCTGTTGGAGCGTTTGAACATTCACACGCTCGAAGGCTACGACGTGCGCGGGCAGGTCATCGCGCTGGTGCGTGACCATCTCAAGCCGGGCGAGTTTTTTAAGAAGCGCGAGGAGGTCGGCGACGGCGCGTTTCGGAGGCTCGCGCGCAGGTGCGAGCTGGAACTTCTGTACCGCGTCGCGAAGGCCGATTCGCTGGGACGTAATGCCGACTGGGTGCCGCGCGAGAAGTGGTTCGACGCAGAGGCGCAGGAGTGGTTCATCCGGCGCGCGCGTGAACTGGAGATCGCGGAAAGAGCGCCCGCGCCGCTTCTGATGGGGCGGCATCTGTTGGAGATGGGCGTGGAGCCGGGCTCGCGCGTCGGCGAAATCACGCGCGCCGTGTACGAGATGCAGCTCGACGGTCGCGTCCGCGATCTGGACGAAGCGAAGGCTGCGGCGCGTGAAATTTTAGAGATTGACAATCCATAAAGCTTCCATTAGTCTGCCGTCCGCAACGGGCGGTTCTCTCTTTCAACCGGAATTTCCTCATGTCTCTGCCCTCGCTCGCTCTCATTATTTCACCTCGTCGCATGCATCAACCGGAGGTCATCATCTATGTTTCTGCAAAGGCTGACGCTCGAAAACGTGAGGTCAATCGAAAAGCTTGAGCTGCCTTTTCTGACTGAGGACGGGAAGGTGCGCAAGTGGACGCTGCTGCTCGGCGAAAACGGTTCGGGCAAGAGCACTGTGCTGCGCGCCATCTCGCTGCTGCTGGCCGGAAGCGAGGCCCTGCCGGAGCTGCTCAAAAATCCGGACGAGTGGATTCGTCTGGGCCACGACGAGGCAGTCATTCACGCCGATATGGTGACGGCGAAGGGGCAGACGCGCACCGCCGAACTGCGGCTCCGTCGCGGCGATAAGGTCAAGGATGTCTTCACGCGCAATGAGAAGGCGCTCGACGAGCTGGACAGCGCGATCGAACATTCTCCGCGCAATTATCTGACCATCGGTTACGGCGTCTCGCGTCGCCTGAGCACGACCACGCAGAGCCCTACTGCGAGCACCGGCAGCAGCGTGCTCCATCATCCGCGCGCGCTGAGCGTGGCGACCATGTTCTCGCCCGACGCCGTCCTCAATCCGCTCGAAGGCTGGGCGATGGATCTGCATTACCGGCGCGGGCAACAGGGCTTGCGCATCGTCAAGAAGGCGCTGACAGACCTGCTGCCGGGCGTCACCTTTCTCGGTATTGACAAGGAGCGACGGCAGCTTCTGTTCAAGACTCCAGACGGAAAAATTCCGCTCACGCTGTTGAGCGACGGTTATCAGAACGTCGCGGCCTGGTGCGGCGACCTGCTCTATCGCATCACAGAGATCTTCGCCGATTACAAGAGTCCGTTTTCGGCGCGCGGCCTGCTCCTGGTCGACGAGCTGGATCTGCATCTGCATCCGATCTGGAAAAGGCAGCTCGTCAACTACCTGACCGAGAAGCTGCCGAACTTTCAGATCATCGCCACGACCCATTCGGCTTTGACCGTTCATCAGGCCGGGCCGGAAGAGCTCTACGTGCTGCGCCGTGAGACGCCTTCGAGCGCGCCGACGCTCTACCAGTTCCCGGGCGAGCCGCGCAAGATGATGCTGCACCAGCTTTTGTTGAGCCCGCTCTTCAATCTCCCGACGGTTGATTCGCCGCACGTCGAGACGCAGAAAGCAGAGTTCAGAAGACTTCGTGCGACGCCCATGTCGAAGCTCGCGCCGACCGAGAAGCGGCGGTTCAAAGAGCTCAAACAGGACATCTCGGAGCTGCCGGAGTGGAGCGCCGAGACCGAGCAGGACAAGCGTCGCCG
>JAFBAJ010000073.1 GCA_019247865.1 Acidobacteriota bacterium | reverse complement strand
ACGGCCGCCGTCCCGTTCGACACGCCGACGCAGAACTTCGCCCCGACGTACTCCGCGAACGCCTCCTCGAACGCTTCGACCTCGCGCCCCAGTATGAAAGAGGTGTTATCCAGCACGCGTTGGATCGCCGCGTCCACTTCCGTCTTGATGGATTGATATTGTGCTTTTAAGTCTACGAAAGGAATCATAACGAAGTACTCAGGAGCCAGGAGTCAGAAGCCAGAATAAAAAACAGCACGCCTTTCATTCTGGCTCCTGACTCCTGACTTCCGGCTCCTGCTTTTCTATAATCCGCGCCGGATTGCCCGCGACGGTCGCGCCCGCGGGGACGCTTTTGGTGACGACTGCGCCCGCGCCGACGATGGCGCGCTCGCCGATCTCGACATTGCCGAGGATGGTCGCGCCGGTGCCGATGCTCGCGCCTCGGCGGACGATGGTCTGGAGCACGGCCCAATCGGCAGCGGTCTGAAGCTCGCCGCCTTCATTGGTCGCGCGCGGATACTTGTCGTTGATGAAGTTGACGCCGTGACCGATAAAGACTTCATCCTCGATCTCGACGCCTTCGCAGATGAAGGTGTGGCTCGACACTTTGCAGTTGCGGCCGACGCGCGCGCCGCGCTGGATCTCCACGAACGAGCCGATCTTCGTCCCGTCGCCGATCTCACAGCCGTAGAGATTGACGAAATTGTAGATCGCCACCTCGCTCCCGAGCACGACGTCATCCGCGATGAGACAGAACTGTCCTCTCATAAGCGCCGCATCATAGCAGAGAGACGCGCTCTGAGCTAAACGGCAGATTGAAAAAGCTGCTGATCGCAGCTCCGTAGGAGCTGGATATTTATAGCCCGTCACATCTCTCTCAATTGAGCTCCTTTAGGAGCGGAATATGTCGCTCCTCACGGAGCTCAATTATGTGTGTTGGCTTGCGGGCTATAAACGTTGGCTTGCGGGCTATAAACATTGCGCCGCGCCGCGGCTTTTCCAAACGGCTTCTTAGTGTCTTTGCGCCTTCGTGGTTAGCTACCGTGTTATACTCAATCATGCGCTCAGACACGACAGACATTCTGACGGGCACGGTCAAAGGCCCCGGCGAGTTGCCGCACGAGTATCTCTTTATCACGGCCGACAACAGGCGTGCGCGCATCGGCGAGTTCGTCTATTACATCGCGCAGGACGCGGAGCAGGATCGTCACATCCTGGGCAACATCACTGCGCGCAGGCTGGTGCGCAATCTGCCGGACACTTTTCTCTCAGACCCGCAGACGCCGCCCGCAATCGTCTCCGCGCTCATCGGCCTGGACGGAGACGGCTGCGAGCTGTACGAGATCACGGTCGAAACCATCGGCTATTTCAGCGAAGGGCTGGGCGATTTCGTCAACCCGCGCATCCCGCCGAATCCGGGCGACCCGGTCTTTCTAGCCTCCTCGGAAACGCTCTCCGGCGTGCTCTCGCCGCGCCGCGTCACGGAGATCGGCTCGGCGCATGTCGGCAGCCTGCTTACGCGGAGCGCGAACGAAGTGCCGGTCGTGCTCTCGATCAAAGACGTGGTCTCGACGCATCTCGCGATCCTCGCTTCGACCGGCGCGGGCAAGTCCTACACGGCGGGCGTGCTCGTCGAAGAGCTGATGAGCCCTTACAATCGCGCGTCAGTTTTAATCGTTGACCCGCACGGCGAGTACGACACACTGCGCTCGATCGAAGGCGACGAGCGGTTTCGCGGCGAGGGCGACTATCATCCCGAAGTCAAGATCTTCACGCACGATAAGATCAAAGTACGCATCTCCTCGTTGACCGAAGCCGACATCAAATATCTGCTGCCCGAAGGGACTTCCGACAAGATGCTGCATTACCTGTCGCAGGCCTATCGCAAGCTGACGGCGGGCGAGCGCGGCGAGCGCGGCAACTGGGGCTACCATGACCTGCGCGACGCGGTGACGGAAGAAAAATATGGTGACGAGGACGGGCGCGGCTCCGGCGGCAACATCGGCTCGATAGACGCTCTGCTCTGGCGTCTCGATAATCGCTTCGACCGCCCGGAATCTATTTTTTCAGACCACGAGCATATCCCACTGAGCGAGATGTTCAGGCCCGGTCGCTGCACAGTTTTGCAACTCTCCGACATCGAGCAGAACGAGCAGCAGGTCGTCGTCGCCAC
>JAFBAJ010000070.1 GCA_019247865.1 Acidobacteriota bacterium | reverse complement strand
TGCGACGAGCTGTTCAAACTCTTCGCGCGAGAGCATCTGGTTGAAATGCTTAGGCCCCGAAGCGTCCGCCGCGATGAAGGGCAGGTTGATGTTGGTCTCACTGACCGACGAGAGCTCGCACTTGGCGCGCTCGGCCGCTTCCTTGAGACGCTGCAAAGCGAGACGATCCTGCCGGAGGTCGAGCCCGGTGTCCTCGCGGAACTTGTCGGCCATCCAGCTAATGATGCGCTCGTCGAAATCCTCGCCGCCGAGAAAGGTGTTGCCCGAAGTCGAGAGGACTTCAAAGACGCCGTCGTTCATCTCCAGAATCGAAACGTCGAACGTGCCTCCGCCGAGGTCATACACCACGATCCGCTCGGAGTCTGCTTTGCCGAGGCCGTAGGCGAGCGCGGCGGCGGTCGGCTCGTTGATGATGCGCTCGACCTTGAGACCGGCGATGCGGGAGGCATCCTTCGTGGCCTGTCGCTGCGTGTCGTCGAAGTAAGCGGGGACGGTGACGATGGCTTCGGTGACGGACTCGCCCAGAAAATCTTCGGCGGCGGCTTTGAGCCGCTGGAGGACGATGCCGGAAATCTCCTGCGGGCTGTAGATGCGCCCCTGGACGCGTATGTGCGCGTCGCCGTTCGGCGTGTCCACGATCTCGAAGGGCGCGCTGTCGCGCATCCTCTGCACTTCGGGCGAGTTGTACTTGCGCCCGATGAGCCGCTTGACGGCGTAGACCGTGTTGGTCGCGTTGGTCACGGCCTGACGCTTGGCGATCTGGCCGACGAGCCGCTCGCCCTTGTCCGTAAAGCCGACCACGGTGGGAGTCGTGCGCCCGCCCTCTTTGTTGGGCACGATCTGCACCGCGCCGCCTTCCATCACAGAGACGCAGCAGTTGGTCGTCCCTAAGTCAATGCCGATAACTTTTCCCATAAGCTTTACCGAGTAGAGACTTTGACCATCGCCGGGCGGAGGAGCTTTTCCCCCAGGCGATAGCCGCGCAAAAGTTCCTGAATCACCGTATCAGGCTCGTGTTCGTCGCTCTGTTCGGTCACGACGGCTTCATGCACGTGTGGGTCGAAGGGCTGGCCGACGGCCGCGACGGGCTGGACGCCAAGCTCTTCGAGGAGGGTATTCAACTGTTTGTAGATAAGCTCGACGCCGTGCAGAAAGTGGCCGAACTCCTCCGACTCGTTCTTCTCCAGCAATGCTTCCGCTTCGAGCGCGCGGCGCATGTTATCCATCACCGGCAGGAGCTTGCTCGCGACATCCGCGACGATACGCTGGTAGGTTTCGCCGCGCTCGCGCTCCGTCCGCTTGCGATAGTTCTCGAAATCTGCCTGCCGCCGCGCCAGCTTATCCAGAAGGTCGCTGCGCTCGGCCTCGACTCTCTTCAGCTCCGCGCGCGTGGCGATCAGCTCGGCCATCAGGGGGCCGGACAAGGGGCCGGAGTTGGCCTTGCCGCTCTGCTCATCCGTGTCGGCCTCGATCTCATCAATCGCGGGCGCGGCAGCTTGCGTCGGAGTCTCGTCCGTGTCCTCGCGTTGCTCAGGCGTGTCCGAGGGGGGCGGCCCGCCCGCGACATCCGAGTCGTCCGCCTGGGCGTCCTCTTCCTGGCCCCCGCGATCTATCCGGCGCTGCATCTCCGTCTCGTCCTCATAGCTCGAAGCGCGCCCCAGCTCGTCTGCGTCGGGCTCACTCTCCACAGACCCGCGCTCTGGCTCATCCGCCGCAGGATTCTCTTCATCCATAAAGCGCACCGGGATGCGATTGGCCTTCTGTTCTTTCTTATCAGGAGTCATGTCTCAGGCTCAAAAATACTCTTTCGGTTGGTGAACGGCGCTGCACCGCTTTTTGTTTCAGATCGAGGTCTCCTCGCGCAGCAGCCGCTCCAGCAGCCGCGCGACATAGTTTACCACGCTTATCATCCGCGCATACTCAATTCGCATCGGGCCGACGACGCTCAGGGTGCCGAAGGTCTCCGCGCCAGTGCGGTAGGGCGCGGTGATCAGAGCGCATTGCTGCATGGAGGGGACGACCAGCTCGCTGCCGATGACGATCTGCACGTCGCCGGGCAGAGCCTGATCGCGCGCGACGCATTCGTTCAGGATCTTGACGAGGCGCGACTTCTCTTCAAAAGTGCGGAAGAGCTCGCGCATCCGCTCGGCGTCGGCGAACTCCGGCTGGAGCAGGATGTTGGATGCGCCGTCCACATAGACTTCGCCGGTCTTCGACTCTTCGCCTTCGAGGCTGCTCTCGCAGAGCAGGATCGCGTTCCTGAGGAGCGTGTCGTAGAGCGCCTTCTCTTCGCGCATCAGCTCCAGAATCTCCGCGCGGATAGCGAGCAGGCTCTTGCCGCCGAACTCCGTGTTGAGATAGCGCGCGGTGCGCTCCAGCTCCTCCTGGCTCAGCTTTTCATCGACCCGCACGATCTTGTTGTGGATGATGTTGGGCGCGGAGACGAGGACGACGAGGATGCGATTGTCCGCGAGCTGCACGAACTGTATGTGCTGCAAACGGTCGTCGGCCAGGCTCGGCGAGACGACGATGCCGACGTTCCGCGAGAGCGCGGAGAGCAGGCGCGAGGTCTTCTCCAGCAGCCGATCCGGCGCTTCCGTCTCAGCTCCGCCGACGCCGAGCAAGGAATTGATCGTCGCCAGGTCTGCGCGCGACAGGCGCAGGTCGCCGAGCATGTGATCCACGTAGAAGCGATAGCCCCGGTCGGTCGGAATGCGCCCGGCAGAGGTGTGCGGCTGCTCGACGAGCCCAGCCTCTTCCAGCTCGCCCATGACGTTGCGGATCGTCGCCGGGCTCCAGCCGGAAGCGTGCGCGAAACGGTCTGAAAGGGTGCGCGA
>JAFBAJ010000853.1 GCA_019247865.1 Acidobacteriota bacterium | reverse complement strand
TGCCGCGGTGGATACGGGCTTTCTGCATGAAGGAGGGCGCAGCCAACAGCCCGGCACACCCGTTTATAATAAAGAGCTGACGGCCAGAGATGCGGCTGCGCTTTTACCAGGAGCTTGAAAACTTTTATGGAGGAAGATTTGATGCCGACGCTTTTTGAACCCATCAGACTGGGAAATCTGGAACTGGACAATCGCATCATCATGGCCCCGATGACGCGCAGCCGCGCCGACGATGCAGGCGTGCAGCCCGCTTTCGTCGCCGAATATTATCGCCAGCGCGCTTCGGCCGGACTCATCATTACCGAAGCGACCAACATCTCGCCGATGGCGAAAGGCTACATTCGCACGCCCGGCATTTATACCGCCGAGCAGATCGAAAGCTGGCGACCCGTCACCGACGCGGTGCATGCGCGCGGAGGAAAGATCTTCATGCAGGTCTTTCACACAGGCCGCATCGCCCTGCCGGACTTTCTGCCGGGCAACGTCCAGCCGGTCGCGCCGAGCGCCGTCCGCGCGAAAGGGAGCAACTACACGGATCAGGGGATGAAGGAGTTCGTCACGCCGCGCGAGCTGACACAAGCAGAGATCGCAGAGATCGTCGGGGACTTCGCCGCGGCGGCCGGGAATGCCATCCGCGCGGGCTTTGACGGCGTCGAGCTGCACGCGGCGAGCGGCTATCTCGTGCAGCAGTTCCTGACGACGAACGTGAATCTGCGGACGGACGAGTACGGCGGCTCGATTGAGAACCGCGCCAGATTCCTGTTTGAAGTGCTGGACGCGATGAGCGACGCCATCGGCGCTGAGCGTGTGGGAGTAAAATTCTCGCCGCGCATGAAGTTCAACGACCTCGAAGAACTGGACGCAGACCAGCTCTACACGTACATCCTGCCGCGTTTGAACGAGAAAGGTCTGGCCTACATACACGTCGGCGACTTCACTGGCGAAGGCTGGCACGAGAAACTGCGCCCGCTTTACGAGGGCGTCTATTTCGCCGGGGCGAGCCTGACGAAGGAATCCGGCGAAGAGCTTTTAGCGCGCGGCCTGGCGGACGCAGTCGTCTACGGCGTAAAGTTTATCTCGAACCCGGATCTGCCGGAGAGATTCAAACGCAACGCGCCCCTCAACGAACCGGACCAATCAACTTTTTACACGCCCGGCGAGCGCGGCTACACGGACTACCCGGCTCTCACACAGTCTGTGTAGTCCTGACATCTGCCGCGATGAGTTAACGCCAGAGGCCGCTCTCGATGGCGGCCTCATAGGCATACCACAGGCCGAAGACGATGCTCAGCGCTCCGGCGACGGTTTGCAGGCCGTAATGCAGGCCGCCCAGCCTGCGCGCGCTGAGCGCGAAGGGCAGCCCGATCAGCCCCGACATCAGGAGCATGCCTAAGATGGAGCCGAGGCCGAACACGGCCAGATAGCCGAGGCCGAGCGCGACCGAATCGATCTGCGTCAGCACCAGCAGCGTGAGCGCCGCGGAACCCGCGAGGCCATGCACAGCCCCGACGAGGAGCGGCTTGAGGCCCATTCGCAAGACTGCATGTGAATGCGTGCTGACGGCTCCAGTGTGCTCTGTCCCGTGCTCGTGAAAATGGACGTGGACGTGCGAGACGCCGTCGTGCTGGTGTTGATGCAGATGCACGTCGCGGCGGCGATTGAGCGCACGCACGAGCGCTCCCGCGCCCAGCGCGATAATCATCAGGGCCACACCGAACTCCAGCCACCTGGCGATGCCTTCGGGGATCGCCACACGCAGCACAAGCACGAGGATGCCCACCGCGATGAGCGCAGCCGTATGGCCCACGCCCCACAGCGCGCCGATCAGAGCCGACCGCAGAAGGTTTCGCTGCTCACTGACGATGGTCGAGACGGCAACGATGTGATCGGCCTCGGTCGCATGCTTGAGTCCAAAGACAAGACCGATGCCAAGCAGGCCGAATGCACTGAGCGATGTCAAGACAGTTTCTCCTACAAGAACGATCCGGGCGAACTCCCGACAGTATACGCCAAATCGAAGCGCACGCGCCCTTCGCCGCCGAGGGCGAACGGTCGTCCAGTGTCGATGCTTTAGGTTATCTGATTAAAAAGCTGGAAAGAAAGGACGTAATAAGAATTGCCGAGAATTTAACCATTTGTCAGCCGTCAAAGCACAGTTAATATTGGCAATTACTGACTCGTCACTACGCCAACTTCACGCCAGGTTTGAGAAAGAAGGGGGAAAGAATAATTGTTTGTGGACATCTACATATCTCAGGTCTCAGTAAAACAGGATAGCCCTTTGAGGCTCCAGGCATGTGCCATTTGCCAACACATTCGCAGACCTGCCAGCGAATCCGATCTTAATTTCAGTTGCCCTCACGTCCCTGCCGGAATTGGCACTACCAACAGGCCATAAACTGGTACTTTAGCTGAGACGGATTTCAGAATAACCTATTAATAATTGAAGAAGCCAGGACAGAGAGGTCTTGACGCACGAGTTAGTGGAGCGGAGTTTAGCTCTATTTTGGAGGATGCGATGGTAACTCAGATAGAGAAGACGGAGCGGTTCAAGGCGCTGCATGAGCGTGCAGGCGCTTTTGTCATTCCCAATCCCTGGGACATTGGGTCAGCGCGACTGCTTGAGGGCTTAGGCTTCGAGGCGCTGGCGACGACGAGCGCGGGCTTTGCCAACTCGCTGGGGCGGCTCGACGGGCAAGTCTCAAGGGACGAGGTGCTGGAACATTGCCGCAGCCTTTGCGCTGCAACAGAACTGCCGGTCAGCGCAGACCTGGAGAACTGCTTCGCCGACGACCCCGCAGAGGTCGGAGAGGCCATCCTGCTCGGCGCGCGTATGGGGCTCGCCGGCGGCTCAATCGAGGATTACAGCGGCGAACCGTCCAGGCATATTTACGATTTCGGCATGGCGGTCGAGCGCGTGCACGCAGCCGCAGAGGCGGCGCGCTCGCTCGACTTCCCTTTCACGCTGACCGCGCGCGCCGAAAACCTGATCCGCGGCAAGAATGATCTTGACGATACGATCCGCCGCCTACAGGCGTTCGAAGCCGCGGGCGCAGACGTGCTTTACGCGCCGGGACTCAAGACGCTTGACGAAGTTCGATTGGTGACGGGCGCTTTGACGAAGCCGGTCAACGTGCTCGCACCGCTGCTGAAAGGGGTGACGGTCGCGCAGTTGGCCGGCGCGGGCGCGAAACGCATCAGCACGGGAGGGGAGCTGGCGCGCGCCGCCGTCAACGCACTGCTGCGTGCGTGTGCGGAGATGAGTGAAGCGGGAAGCTTCGCATGGACTTCAGACCTGGCCTCCAGCGCCGACGTGAAGAAACTGTTGAGTAGGCGGATTAGTTGAGTGGAGTACGCGAATGACGGCGTGGGGATATTCCCGCCAGGGCTTCGCCGACATTCAATCGCGCCGGTAATTTGAAACGTACCGCGGAACACCGACATCATCCTTCAACCTTGGGTCGTCAACCGGCACGCCCACCGCCAAACGCAAAGGAATCACGCCCGCCCAGACTTCCAACGCATAGTCCGCTTCGTCGTCAACGGGCGCGCCCGTGCGGATTTTCGCCGACGCTTCAGTTAAAGGAAGCGACAAGATAAGCGTCGCCTTGAGTTCGTCCTTACTCGGTCGGCGCACCTCTTGCCAGCGACCGGGAACGACATGTTCGCTGAAGGCGCGCAGCGCCCGGAGTTTTTCCCGCTCGCCGTTGACGACTGTCGCCTGGCCGAGAATAACTACCGAGCGGTAATTCATCGAATGATGGAAGGCCGAACGCGCCAACACCAGACCGTCAATCAAAGTCACGGTGACGCACACCTCAGCCTCCCCCGCCAACGCTCGCAGCATCCGGCTCGCCGATGATCCGTGAATCAGCAAACGGTCGCCGACCCGCGCGTATCCGGTTGGGATGACAAACGGATGGTTGTCAACCGTAAACCCGACGTGACACACGAACGCCTCGTCGAGGATTCGATAAATCGTCGCGCGGTCGAAATTACCGCGTCCCGGCGAGCGGCGTAGCTTTGTTCTGCTGGTCGGAGTTATGACTTCGCTCATAAATATATTCAAGAACCGGAATGAGACAATGCCAGGTCAGTTCCCCGCTGGATTTGTTAGCTGTCGTCCCGGATACAAAGTTTGGACTCCAGCTGAGGAAGATTCTAAGTGAAATTGGCACCTCTACAAGAGCCAGTTCTCGACAACTGAGGTGTACCAATTTATAATCGTCGCAGGATGCCGCAGCCGCCGTTTATCTCCCTGGACGAAAAGTCCGACGCACCGCTTTACCGCCAGATTTACGAACTGATCCGACGCTCGATTTTAAGCGGCGGACTTTCTTCTGGCAGACAACTGCCTGCCTCTCGCCTGCTGGCGAAACAGCTCAGCGTATCGAGAATGACGGTCGTCAACGCCTACGAGCAACTTCTGGCGGAAGGCTACCTTGAAGGCAGAGTTGGTGCGGGAACATTTGTCGCCGCCCATTTGCCGGAGGAGTTCTTGCAAGCTTCGAGTTTCAAGCGGCTGGAACGTCAGGAAAAGCCGTTAAAGCGGAAAGTGATGCTTTCGGAGTACGGAAGTAAGATGGCGCAGAAAAGCAAGATCATTTTGCGGCATCACTGCGCGACCGCTCTGGTGCCGTTCCAGCACGGCGTCGCTGCGCTTGATGAATTCCCGTTCGGCGTGTGGGCCAGGATCGCGCAGAAATGGCATAAAAGCCCCCCCGCTCCGGTTCTCAGTTATGGAGATGCGGTCGGTTTCCAACCTTTGCGCGATGCCGTGGCCGCGCACCTTGCGGCAGCGCGCGGTGTGCGCTGCACGTCGGAGCAGATCATCATCACCAACGGAACGCAACAGGCGTTGGATTTGATCGGCAGAATCTTCCTCTCAGAATCGGAAGAGGTTTGTCTCGAAGACCCCGGCTATATCGGGGCACTCGATATTTTTATGGCGACCGGCGCGAGAATCGTTCCAGTGCCGGTAGACGACGAAGGCTTCGATGTGCAAACGGCGCGAAAGCGAAGCCAGAGAGCGCGGCTCATCTACGTCACGCCGTCGCACCAATTTCCGCTCGGCGTGACGATGAGTTTGACGCGCCGTCTGAGTTTGCTTGAATGGGCGCGGGAACGGGATGCCTTCGTCATCGAGGACGATTACAACAGCGAATACCGTTACGGTGGGCGACCGCTCGCCTCCCTGCAGGGCCTGGACCGCGACGGGCGGGTGTTATACGTCGGCACGTTCAGTAAAACGATCTTTCCCGCGCTCAGGCTCGGCTATCTCGTTGTGCCGGCCGACCTGGTTGAGGTCTTCGCGGCGGCCAGAGCGCTCACCGATCTGCATTCGCCTGTGATCGAGCAGGCCGTCCTCGCCGAATTTATCTCCGAAAGACATTTCGCACGGCATATCCGACGAATGCGCGGAATGTACGAAGAACGTCAACAAACTCTGGTCGAAGAAGCGAGAAAAAATCTGAGAGGCATGTTACAGGTCGCCCCCGCGAAAGCGGGAATGCACCTCATTGGCTGGCTGCCTGATGGCGTCAGTGATGCAGAAGTTTCGCGTCACGCGGCGGAGGCGGGTCTGAATCTCGCACCCGTTTCGGCTTACTGTATCAATCAAAAATTAAAGGGCGGATTGCTACTCGGCTATACGGCTTATGACGAGAAATATATCAGGCAAGGCATCAGGAAGTTAGGGCAAGTGCTAACCGAAATCACTCAGAATTGAGGCGAGCCGGCGCTCGTATTGCTCAATGACAGATCCTAAGCTCTGCTTTACCGGCAAATTTACTAAATCCCGGAACTTTCGATTTCTTAAATTTCCAGTTCAGGCGCTGGTTGCATCACTCACTCTTTGGCAACACCCGTGTTTGAGTATATTTTCCAGGCTCCGCGGTTTGCTCCCCTTTTCCAAATCGTAAAATACCGCCGCTCCAACTTTTGCGGCTGCCCCTCAACCGTAAATTCATAAACCGCCGTGCCCGTTTCGTAAGCGGTATTTCCGTCGAGCCAAACGTCCGTCGTCGTTACCGTGAGCTGAGCTCGCCCTCCCCGCCTCTTCATCGTCTCGCGCATCAAAGCGAGAATCTGTTTGCGCCCTTTATAAACTTTGCCGCCCGCAACCAGTTCTTTTCCGTCCGTCGTAAATGTATCGGGCAGCAGCGTCGCCTCGCCTTTTGCCCAAGCCGCAACCCAGACAGCGTTTCCGGCATCGATTGCCCGCCGCGCTTTCGTCATTTCGGAATCTGATTGCTCCGGCGCGACGCTCAACTTCACGACCTTACCGCGAATGTCAGGACGACCCTGGCTTTGGGCTTTTATTGCGGAGCCGCTGCAAAATAGCAGCAGCAGGATGAAAAACGATTCCTTCGATTTAATTACCTTCATAACATTCCCTTGTTTATTGAATTGAAGAAAAGATTCTTCTGGAAATCCAAACGCGTACATTGCGATACTTATCTTACGCCTGCATTGGCTCAACTTGTAGAGCCACTCATGAGTGATCTCATCAGACCAATTGAGATTGCATGAATAAAGCCTCACAGCTCGCTTGAACTTAAAATTGGTCTATCTGATTTCTCTAAAACTGGCTCTTGTGGGAACGCCAATGTCACTTAAAATTCGGTATCAATCTATGGAGTTTGGAGAGTCAATGGAAATCAGAATAGCAGCCACGAAGCTGATGGTCGCCCTGTTCATTTTATTGCTCGGCTCTGTCAGCCAAACGATGGCGCAGGAAACAAGAATCAAATGGTTCGGGCACGCGGCTTTTTCGATCACTACTCCCAACGGCAAGGTGCTCTTGATTGACCCCTGGCTGAATAATCCTTCCAACCCTGAAGCTAAAGACGGTAAAGACCCGCTCAGTGCCATCACCAGGGTTGACTACATACTGCTGACGCACGGCCACCGCGACCACGTCGGCGATGCGGTGGAACTCGCCAAAAAAACCGGCGCTGCGCTCATCTGCAATCCTGAGTTGGCCGGCAATCTGGTCAAGCTCGCGGACTTTCCACAAAAGCAGGCCGAGACGGACGCCATCATGGGCATCGGCGGCGAAATCCAGATCGCCGACGGCGAAGTCACAGTCGCCATGACGCCCGCCGTCCATTCGAGCAGTGTGTTCAACCCCAAAGCCGGAGCCAATGAGCCTGAACGCGCTTACGGCGGCAATCCAGCAGGCTTCGTCATCATCATCAGGAATGGGCCAACCATTTATCATTCGGGCGACACGGCCTACTTCAAAGACATGGAAACTATTGGCGAGGAATATCAGATTGATCTGGCCCTCCTCAACATCGGCGGCCATTTCGGGATGGAGCCACGGATGGCCGCGAAGGCCGCGCAAGCAGTGCGTACAAAACTCGCCGTTCCGCAGCACTTCGGCACTTTCCCCGGCATCGTCCCAACGGCTGACGGCTTTGCCGCCGCACTCAAAAAGCTGAGAATTGACTTTTACGAGATGAAGCCCGGCGAAATGATTACCTTCCGCGGCAGGCAATTAATCAAAAAGTAGCGGTGCAGGGTTGCACCCAACCGTTGGCGCGGCCTGGCGCGTGCCCATCCGTGAGGATGCGTCAGGGAGGAAGAGCCATCTCAAACAAGGAGACTCAAGGTTATGCGTAGATACGTCGCTGTTGCAGCACTGTTGGTCGCAGGGTTGTTCGTTGGATTCACTGGCGCAGAGGCCCAGTCGGCGCTGCTGAATCTGCCGGACACCAGCCAGCACGCGCGCGTCGCGCAGCGTATCGGCATCACCGACATCGCGATTGACTACCACCGTCCACTCGTCCGGGGGCGAAAGATATTCGGCGGCCTTCAAGCCTACGGGCAGGTGTGGCGGGCGGGAGCCAACTACAACACCACCATCGAATTCAGCGACTCCGTCACCATTGAAGGCCAGCCTCTCCCTAAGGGCATCTACGGACTGCACTTGATTCCGGGCGAGGTCTCATGGGTCGTCATCTTCTCCAGGAACTCAACCTCCTGGGGCAGCTTTACCTATGATCCGGCCGAAGACGCGTTACGCGTGACCGTGAAGCCGCAGACCATCGAGAACCACGAAGCCCTCAGCTACGATTTCGATGACCCCAGGCCCAATTCCGCGGTCATCACCATGCGTTGGGAGAAGGTTGCGGTGCCTTTCAAGGTCGAGGTCAACACTACCGAGATCGTTCAGCAGAGCCTACGCAATCAGCTTCGCGCCCGACCTCGATTTGAGTGGCAGGCGTGGATGGAAGCAGCCAACTATCTGCTGAGCAACAAGCTCAGTGCAGAGGAGGCGGCGAAATACGCGGATCGTTCCATCGAGATCGAAGACCGCTTTGAGAACGAGATGACGAAGGCGCAGGCGTTGAACGCGCTCGGACGCAAGGCCGAAGCGCTCGCCGCACGCGAAAAAGCGATAGCCAAAGGGAGCCAGCCCCAGCTCCACGACTTCGCCCGTGCACTCCAGGCGCAAGGCCGGCA
>JAFBAJ010000775.1 GCA_019247865.1 Acidobacteriota bacterium | reverse complement strand
TGTATTCGATCTACATGAATGCTTCGCTGGCGGTCTTCAACCTGCTCCCGTTTCCGCCTCTGGACGGCAGCAAGATCCTGCACACGCTTCTGCCGGACAGCATGAAGCCTGCGCTGGAGGCGCTGGAGCAGTACGGTTTTATCATCCTGATGGCGGCCGTTTACTTGGGACTCTTCAGAGTGATCTTTACGCCCGTGCAAATGCTGATTGACATCATCCTGGCGATGTAACCGGGAGGCTGAGCAGATTCTTCATCAAGACTTCTATGCCCAAGCGAATTTTTAGCGGAGCACAACCCACCAACCAGCTGCATTTGGGCAACTACCTCGGCGCACTACGCAACTGGGTTGAGCTGCAGCACGAATACGAGAGCCTCTTCTGCGTCGTCAACCTGCACGCCCACACCATCCAGCAAGACCCGAAGGTGCTGGCGGAAAAGACGCGCGAGCTGGCGCGCATCTATCTCGCTGTCGGAATCGACCCGCAGGTCTCGACCATCTTCGTTCAGTCCGATGTTCCTGCGCACGCAGAGCTGGCGTGGCTCCTGAACTGCGTGACGCGGATGTCTGAGCTGGATCGGATGACACAGTTCAAAGAGAAGGGGCGCAAGCAGCGCGAGAACACGAGCGTCGGGCTCTTCGATTATCCGGTCCTGATGGCCGCCGATATTCTGCTCTATCAAACAGACCTCGTGCCCGTCGGCGAAGACCAGAAGCAGCACCTGGAGCTGACGCGCGACCTCGCGATTCGCTTCAATCGTGATTTCGGCGAGACGTTTCGCGTGCCCGACCCCTTCATCCCTAAGGTCGGCGCGCGCATCATGTCGCTCCACGATCCGACGAAGAAGATGTCCAAGTCGGACGAGAATCCGAACAGCTCGATTCTCCTGCTCGACGACGCGGACGCCGTCCGGCGCAAGTTCAAACGCGCGGTCACCGATTCCGGCACCGAGATCCGCTTTGACCCGGCGCGTCCGGCCATCACGAATCTGTTGACCATCTATCAGCTCCTGACGAAGCAGACGCCGGAAGAGATCGAGGCGCACTTTGCAGACAAAGGCTACGGGCATCTCAAAGCGGAGCTGGCCGACGTGACGATAGATTTTCTGACGCCGTTCCAGGCGCGCGTGCACGGCATCAGCGACGAAGAGCTGGATGCCATTCTGAATTCGGGCAGCGAACGGGCACGCGCGCTGGCGCGCCCGACGCTCGACGCGGCGCAGGCGCACATGGGCTTGCATGGCTCGCACATCGCCGGACGCTAAAGGGGAACTGATGAGCAACACTTCGGATTCATCAAACGCAGGGGTCAGCGTGCCGACCGGAGCGATCAGCGTCGCGGGCGCGCAGCCAGAGATCGTCGCCGACCAGAGCGGCGAGGAGTTGAAGCTCATCCTCGGCGAGTTCGCAGGCCCGCTCGACCTCCTGCTCTATCTGATCCGGCAGGAGCAGGTCAGCATCTACGACATCCCTGTCGCGCGCATCACGGACGAGTACCTACGCTACCTGCGCCTGATGCAGGAGATGGACATCTCCGTCGCGGGCGATTTTCTGGTCATGGCGGCGACGCTCATCGAGATTAAATCGCGCATGCTCCTGCCGCCCGACCCGAACGCGGCGGCGGAGGACGAAGATGCTTCAGACCCGCGCCGCGAGCTGGTGGATCGTCTGCTGGAGCACCAGAAGTACAAGGCCGCGGCCGAGATGCTGTGGTCGCGCGCGACGGTCGAGCAGGCAGTCTTTACGCGCGCCGAGCTGGAGACGGACAAGCAGAACCCGGAAGTCTCGGCGGGCGTCTTTGACCTCCTGCGCGTCTTTCAGGAAATCCTCGCGCGCCACAAGGAAGAAGTCCTGTTAGAGATCGTGCGCGACGAGATGACGATGACGGAGATGCTGGAACGACTGCGCAACATGGTCCTGTCGTCCGGCGAGCTGAACCTGCGCGTCTTCTTCGAGCGCGCACGCTCGCGCCGCGAGTTGGTGCTGGCTTTTCTCTCCGTGCTGGAACTGGTGCGCACGACCGAGATCTCTTTGATTCAGCGCGAGACCTTCGGCGAGATCGTCGCCCGCGTGAGCAGCTAAAAAATTTTATGGTGGAAGAGAAGAAAGAGATGGCAGAAGTGCTCGACGACGAGCTGGCGTTTGAAGAGGACGCGGAGGTCGTCATACACGACGCGGATGCGGAAGACGCGCTGGAAGCCGCGCAGTTGAAGGCGGCGCAGGAAGTGGGCTCGACCGAGACGGAGGCCGAGACGCCGCACGGCGTGCGCGACATGGCCGAGATGGTGGCGATCATCGAAGCGCTCATCTTCGTGTCGGAAGAACCCTTGAGCGTGAAGGCTCTGGCCGATGTGCTCAAAGAGGACAAGGGCTGGATCGAGGTCGCGCTCGAAGAGCTGGCGCAGGAGTTCAACGCGCGCAACGGCGGGCTTTACCTGCGCGAGGTCGCGGGCGGCTGGCAGTTCGCCACGCGCCCCGAACATCACGAGCACGTCCGCGCCTTTCTCAAATCGCGCCCCTCGGCCAAGCTCTCGCTCGCCGCGCTCGAAACGCTGGCCGTCATCGCTTATAAACAACCGATCACCGTCCCGGAGATTTTAGAGATACGCGGCGTCCAATCCTCGTCCGCCATCAAGACGCTGCTCGACAAGCGACTCATCGTCGCCAA
>JAFBAJ010000759.1 GCA_019247865.1 Acidobacteriota bacterium | reverse complement strand
CGAGCCGCTCCACGCTGAGGAGCTCGTCGCGGAGCGGACGCTCCGCCGGTGACGGACTCTTACGTCGGAATAACACGGGCGATGATGACAATGCATGGGTTATGCCCACGCACGACTCATCAGGAAGTCATCGCGTTGTTGTCGGCTTCGTCTTGCGAGTCGTCCGCAGCGGGCTCGTCGTCGCCGGCTTCGATGCCGAGCAGCAGGCGAACTTCACACCAGAGCATCTGCGGCAGACATGGCTTCGACATGAAGGCATCGCAGCCGGACAGGCGTGCGCTTTCGCGCGCGCCGGGGATGGCTGTCAGCGCGATGACGGGGATGCTGCGCGTCGCCGGCGATCGGCGCAGACGCTCGACCGCGGCCCAGCCGTCGAGGCGCGGCATCGCGAGGTCCATCACGATCAGATCAGGATGAATCGCGGCGGCCTGGCGAAGAGCGCCGGCGCCGTCGCTCGCGGTGTAGACGTCGCAGCCGCGCGACTTGAGGTAGAGCCCGTACATCGTTCGCGCGTCGATGTCGTCGTCGGCGACGAGTATCTGCGGCTTGTGCGGTTTCGCCGCCCGATGGTGCGTCCGTCTCCTCACGAAACCGCAAAAGTGCAAGAAGCAAGCCCGGATCGCGCTGAAGCTAAACCATTTACGCGGCGGGCTTTTCCGGAATCTCAGCAGCGAGCGGCGCCATCGTCGTCCGGCACCACGCGACCGTGTTGGCGAGGCCGTCTTCGAGCGAGACGATCGGCTGATAACCGAGCAGCCGCGACGCCTTCGAGATGTCGGCCTGCGAGTCGCGCACGTCGCCGGCGCGCGACTGCTTGTAGATCGGCGAGACGTTCGTGCCGATGATGCGATTGAGCACGCGCACCAGATCGTTCAGCGAAATCCGTCCGCCCGTCGCCATGTTCATCATCTCCCCGGCGACGTTCGGGGCTTCGCACGCGAGCAGCACGCCCGAGACGACGTTGGCGACATACGTGAAGTCGCGCGTCTGCTGGCCGTCGCCGTAGATGACCGGGCGGTTGCCGGTGAGCAGGGCGGACGTGAAAAGCGAGATGACGCCGGAGTACGGCGAACTCGGATCCTGGCGCGGGCCGAAGACGTTGAAGTACCGCGTGCAGACGGTTTCCAGACCGTACAGCTCAGTGAAGAGCCTGCAGTACTGCTCGCCGACGAGCTTCTGCAGCGCGTAGGGCGACCGAGGATTGGTCGGCATGTCTTCACGTTTGGGTAACGTAGGTGTATTCCCGTAAGCGGATGAGGACGCGGCGTACACCACGCGCTTCACACCGGCTTTACGCGCGGCCATCAGCACGCTCAAGGTCGCGTCGATGTTCGATCGGTTCGACGGCCAGGGATCTTCGACGCTGCGGGGAACGGACGGGATGGCGGCCTGATGCAGCACGTAATCCATGCCGCAGGCCGCGCGCTCGGCAAAGCAGGTGTCGGCGAGATCGCCCTCGAGCACCTCGGCGCCCCGCAGATGAGCCAGGTTGTGGCGTTTGCCTGTGACGAAGTTGTCGGCGATACGGACGCTATGTCCGCGCCGAAGAAGCTCTTCCGCCAGATGTGATCCGATGAAACCCGCGCCGCCCGTGACCAGATACGAAGCCATGATTCGCCCCCGCGCCTCCTGATCTTTGAGCTGAGCAACGCGGATGCCAGTGGGACGCTCGGGCAAAGCCCTTCGCGCTACACGGAACGCAGGCCTTTCGTAGCGCGAAGGGCTTGCCCGAGCGAAAAGCGGCGCGCGCGTGGAAAACTTCTACGTACAAATCCCGGCAGCGCGTTTGCAGACCTCAAGCGCATGCTTTTCCTCGTCGTCACTGTGATCATCTTGTGTTCGCTCGTGGGCTGGCTTGTCCGTCACGTCGGTGTGGAAGCCTTACAAGCCCTCGTGGCGGTCGCGATGATGACGATCACCTGGCGCCTGCTCAGGAGACGCCCGCACATGACGATCGCCGACGAATTCCGTAACTGGTAGAGCCCCCGTACGAGCCACCGAGGCTCAGAGGAAAACGAGAGCTAAGGGCCACAGAGCTTTGGTTTTTCAAAACCAGAACTCCGTGATCCTCGTTTCTGTATTTTCTTTGTGCCTCAGTGGCTCGTACGAAGCTATTTGAAAGCGAATGAGATCACGAGGTCGGCGCCGGTGCTCTTCACGCGCTGGAAGAGCTGCTGCTGCGTGCCCGACCCTTCGAGGACGTTGGTCTGCAGGCGCAGCCACTTCGTGAACTCGTACTCGAGCACGAAGTTCGTCTGGGTGTCGTTGCCGATCCCCTGCTGCACTTTCACATACAGGTTCTGACCGAGCTGCTGGCCGATGGTGAGCTCCGCGGCGCTGCCGCTGTCGGGCGCGAGGTTGATCTCGAACTGA
>JAFBAJ010000747.1 GCA_019247865.1 Acidobacteriota bacterium | reverse complement strand
ACAACAATAACAACTTCAACCGCAACACCAATATCAACGGCGGCAACCGCGTCAACAACATCGGCAGCGGCAATCGCGTCAACAACGGTAAGTGGCAACACAATCCATCGCATCGCGGAGGCGCGCCATACCGCGACCGCGCGACGGCCAACCGGTTCGGCGGCACTGCGCGCGGCGATTCGCTCGCCAACCGCCAGCGAGCCGCGCAAAGAGACATCGGTCGGCAGAACGGCAATCTGCGCAGCAACGGCGTTGGCGACCGCAACGGCGTCGGCGACCGCAACGGCGTCGGTGACAGGAACGGCGTCTCCAATCGCGCCTCCGGCATAGGTGATCGCGGCGGCTCCGGCGACCGTGTTTCAAATCGCGGCGGAGCCGGAGTCAGTGATCGCTCGATGAGCAATCGCTCCGGCGGGCTCGGCAGCGGAGGCGGAGACCGCGTCGGCAATCGAGGTCTGTCGAGCGGTTCAGGGGCTGGAAATCGCGGCGGTTTTGGCGGCGGCTCGGGCGGCTTTAGCGGCATGAGCACGCGCGCCAGCAGCAGTCGCGGCTCTTCCAGCATGAGCAGCTCGCGCGGCAGCTTTGGCGGCGGCAATCGCGGCGGCGGCGGCTTCAGCGGCGGTCGGAGCGGCGGCGGCGGTGGCGGTCGCGGCGGTGGCGGCGGTGGTCGCGGTGGCGGCGGCGGACGGCGGAGGTAAGGCGATGATGAACAGGAGCACAATCATGAAAACAGCGACTTTGAATCGGCATCGGGCGGGGCTTTTAAGCTCAGTGAGCACGGTCGCCTGTGCCTGCTTGCTGCTGCTCGGCGCGGCGGCGCAGACGAGAGCACAGAGTCCGACGCCCACCGCGGAGAAACATATGATGTTCGCCACCGCGGACGAGGCTGCGGATGCGCTCATTGCGGCCGCGGAAAAGTTTGACGAGGGCGCGCTCAAAGAGATTCTCGGCCCGGACAGCTACGACATCATTCACACGGGCGAACCCGCGCGCGACCGCGAAGTGGCCGCGGAGTTTGCCGCGCTGGCCCGGACGAAGAAGAACATCACTTTCGATCCCAGGACACGTCGTCGCGCCTTTCTCAATATCGGCGATGACGACTGGCCGTTCGCCGTGCCGCTCGTGCAGCAGGGCGGGAAGTGGTTCTTCGATACGAAGGGGGGCCACCGGGAACTGCTCTATCGCCGCATCGGCCGGAACGAGCTGGACGCCATCCAGATCTGTCGCGGCTATGTCGAGGCGCAACACGAATACGCGCTCGCCAAACGCGACGACGCGGGCGTCAACCAGTACGCGCAACGCATCATCTCGACGCCCGGCAAGCAGGATGGCTTGGCCTGGCAGAACGCAGACGGAACCTGGGACGGCCCCATCGGTGAAAAGATCGCGCGCGCCATCGAGCGCGGCTACGCGGGCCGCGCAGAGCCTTATCACGGCTACTACTTCAAGGTGCTGAAAGGGCAGGGGCCGGCCGCGCCGCTCGGCGAGATGGACTTCGTCGTGAAAGGCGTCATGATCGGCGGCTTCGCGCTCATCGCCTTTCCGGCACAGTATCAGGCCACCGGAGTCAAGAGCTTTTTGGTGAGCCATGACGGCGTGGTCTATGAAAAAGACCTCGGCCCTAAAACGGTCGAGATCGCCAGCGGGATCGAGCGCTTTAATCCCGACAAGAGCTGGAGTCCGGTCAGGGACGAGGAGTCGGCGGTCGCCGCAGACTATCGGCTGCCGGAGAATCGCTGAGCCGCATGCGTGGAGAGTTTTCATGAGAAAGAAGTTGGCCGCCTATCTGATGTTGACCTGCCTCCTGCTCGTCTCGACCGTCAACGGGCAGGAGAAGGTCAGAGTCGAGAAAGACCTGCTCGGAGAGAAAGAGATTCCGGCTGAGTCCTACTACGGAGTGCAGACCGCGCGCGCGCTCGAAAACTTTCAAATCTCCGGCGTCGCGATCAATCACTACCCCGGCTTCATCGAAGCCTGGGCGATGGTCAAGCTCGCGGCCGCGCGCGCCAATACTGATGTCGGCGCGATGAAAAAAGAGAAGCTGGCCGCGATTGAAAAAGCGTGTCAGGCGGTGCTCGACGGCAAGTATCACGAGCAGTTCATGGTGGACTGGTATCAGGGCGGCGCGGGCACCTCGACGAATATGAATGCCAACGAGGTGCTCGCCAACATCGCGCTTGAGCTGTCGGGACATAAGAAGGGCGAGTACCAGTTCGTCGAGCCGCACGATGACCTGAACATGTCGCAGTCCACCAACGACTCTTACCCGACGGCGATCAAGGTCGCGTTTCTCCTGCGCAACGACAAGCTGATCGAAGAGTTGCAGAAACTCGTCGCTTCGTTCCGCACGAAGGGCGGGACTTTTCTGGAAGTCGTGAAGATGGGGCGCACGGAGATGCAGGATGCCGTGCCGATGACGGTCGGTCAGGAGTTTCATGCGTTCGCCGCCTCGCTCGAAGACGAAATCCGCCTGCTGCGCGACGCGGAGAAGTACCTCTACACAGTCAACATGGGCGCGACGGCCATCGGCACGGGCATCAACGTGCCCAAAGGTTATCCGGAGAGATGTGCCGCGCATCTCGCCAGGCTCACAGGCAAGCCCATCGTGCCGGCCGCAGACATGCTCGCAGCCACCTGGGATCAGCAGGGATTCGTCGTCTATTCCTCGGCGCTCAAGAGTCTGGCGATCAAGCTCTCGAAGATTGCCGGCGATCTCATCCTGCTCACGTCCGGCCCGCGCGCGGGGCTCTCCGAGATCAATCTGCCGGCGTTGCAGCCGGGCTCATCCATCATGCCCGGAAAGGTCAACCCGGTGATCCCGGAGCTGATGAACCTCGTCGCCTTTCGCGTCATGGGGAATGACTACAGCGTCAGTCTGGCCGCACACAGCGGACAGTTGCAGCTCAACGCTTATGAGCCGCTCGCGGGCCTCGCGGTGCTCGAATCTCAACAGCTGCTCTATCGCTCTTCCATCGCCTTTCGCAGCAAGTGCGTGGACGGCATCACGGTCAACGAGAAGACGCTGGAGCGTTACCTGGAGACCACCGTCGGCATCGTCACCGCGCTCAATCCGATTCTCGGATATGAGAAAGCGACCGAGCTGGCGAACGAGGCTTATCGCAGCGGCAAGGGAATTCTGGAGATCATCCGCGAGAAGAAGATTCTGACGGAAGATCAGATCAAGGACCTCCTCGACCCGGTCAAGCTGAGCGGGCTGGATAAGAGCAAGTACCCGCGCAAGTGATGACGGAGATTAATCAATGTTAAGACATCGTGCGTATCCCAGGCTCCTGTCCGCTTTGGCCTTGACCTTAGCGATGTTGTGCGCGGGCTCTGCCTACGGACAGTCTCCGATCACTCGGCCGGCCAGCCAGCAGAAGGAGGCCGCGGGTGATGAACCCCGGCCGAACGTGAACGACGTGCAGCACGAAGTCGAGAGCCTCAAGGCCGAGAACATTGCTGTACGAGAGCTGCTTCGCAGGATGGAGGAGCAGCAGAAGGTGCTCCTGGATCAGGTCGACCGTTTGCAGCGACGGCTCGACGACGTGGCTACGGATGGGCAGCTCACCGGGCGGCTGCCGGGACCGTTGCTGGCAGCGGGCGCCCCGGCGCAACCGGAGAACGCGGAGAATAGTTCCGCGCAGCCTGCGCCCGCGAAAAAACAGGAGAAAGATGATCGTTATCAGGATGGAATGGTCATCTGGCAAAATTCCGAAGATGCCAGGGTCCCTTTCCTGTTGAGGTTCAACGTCAATACGCAGGTCCGATATCTTAATACTCTTTCAGCGAAAGACACTTTCACCGACCACCTGGGCGTTGTTCGTGAGGTTAATAAACGCAACGACATCACGGTCAATCGCGCGATGTTCATTTTGGGCGGCTACGTGTTCGACAAAAGGCTGCGTTACAGCATGACTGTCTGGACTTCAGCCGGTTCCGCTTCAATCGTCGTGGCCGGGAACATCGGCTGGCAGTTCAACAAGAAGCTCACGATCACCGGAGGTTACACGGGCGTTCCGGGCAGCCGCTCACTCGTCAACACATTCCCATTCTTTGCCTCGACCGACAGGACGATGGCGGACAACTTCTTCCGCCCAGCCTTCACTCAAGGGGTCTGGGCGAACGGCGAGCTCGTGAAGGGGCTGCACTATATCGCCTTCGTCGGCAACGGCCTCAATACCCTGAGTATCTCGGCGAACAAGATCGATACGAATCTGCTGACTTCCGGCAGCGTCTGGTGGGAACCGCTGGGGAACTACAGCGAGCCGGGCAAATCACGCAACATGTACGACGATTTCTTCGCCCGGAAAAAAGTTCGCATTCGGATCGGGACCAGTTTTACCAGATCGCGGGAAGACCGTTTTTCAAATCTCGACCAATCAAATCCCGATAACGTTGCACTGCACAACTCCGACGGAGTGCTGACCTTCGCCACGGGTGCGTTTGCGCCGGATGTGACCGTCGATAAAGCCCTCTACCGGATGTGGGCTGTAGACGGCGGCCTTAAATACAACGGGCTGGCGATCAACGGACAATATTACTCTCGCTGGCTCAGCGACTTTGAAGCCGACGGCCCGCTTCCTCTCTCGTCTACCTTCGACCACGGCTTTGAGCTGTCGGTGGGCAAATTCGTCATTCCCAGGAAGATGATGCTGTATGCACGCGGCTCGATGGTCCTCGGACAATTCGGCGATTCACATGAATACGCTGGCGGGTTCAAGTGGTATTTCCTTCCGACCGAGCGCTTGTGGCTCAGCGGCGAGCTGATGCGGGTTGACAAAGTTCCTTATGGCGGCACCTTTACTCCGTATACAGCAGGTCTGACCGGCTGGGTGCCGATGATTCAGACGATCCTCGCTTTTTGACGATTGTTCGCGGAATAAGCTCCCTCATAAGTTCAAAGAAACCTGTCAATCTTGACAGTATCCCGGTGCCGCGAAAGCCATCACAATCGGCGCGTTCACTCACCAAACCGTCCGGCAAAAGGCGCTTGTCCGAAAGAGCAGATTGGAAAGCGGAGCAGGACTAAATGAGACGCTGGCGCGGTCCGTTACTGATTGATTCTTAAATGAAAGATTGAGGTCCATCATGTCCATCAAAGAAGATCAGAAAGTTCGTCACGAACCCGGCTCAACAGAGTCTTCCCCGGAAACTGTTCGTGAAGACCCGCTAGCCGATACCAGCCAACTGGTCTCGCGCGATGTGCCAACCGGCGTGGATCGCCGGAGCTTCATCATTCGAAGCGCAGTGGTCGGCGCTGCCGCGATCATGACGGGCAAGACTCTCTTAGCTTCGGCCAGAACCTATGAGGCAGTCAAATCGATGCCGCCCCCGCTCTCCAGAGGACTGTATCTCCAACTGGCGTTGAAAGGGCCCATCATGACCACGGCCGACGAGTTCTACAAAGTTGGGCCCGGCCCCTCCAGCTCGCACACAATCGGCCCGATGCGTATTACCTATGATTTCTACGAGCGGTGCACAAAGCTGCCCGCAGACAAACTTGCGAAGGCCACCGCGCTGAGGGTCAATCTGTTCGGCAGTCTCAGTGCCACAGGCAAAGGCCACGGCACGGAACGAGCTACGCTGGCAGGTTTGATCGGGATGGAACCGGCCACTGTCGACCCCCTGTTTCTTGACAGCCTGCGCGACAAGCCTGACCAGTCGTTCAAAGTTAAGCTTGGCGGAAAAGAGATCCCGGTCTCGCTCAAGGATGTCATCTACGACGCTACCAAAGGCGACTTCCATCACCAGAACACGATGGTTTGCCATCTGCTCGGCGGCGACGAAGATCTGTTCTCGCTGGAGTACTACTCCGTCGGCGGTGGGTTCATCGAGTGGAAAGGCTACGAGCCGCCGAAGAAGAATGCTCCCAAGTACCCGTTCGAGACCATGAAGGAGCTTCGCGCCCATGCGGACAATAACAAGATGTCCATCGGACAGGTGATGTTGGCGAATGAAATGTCGATTTCCGGCAAGACCGAAGCGGAAATAAATGCATTCATCGACAAGATCATCAACGCGATGCTGGCGACGGTCAAGGCCGGGCTGGCCGTCTCGGAAGATGACGTGCTTCCGGGCCCGATCAAGCTGCACAGCAAAGCCGCGACGGTCTATAAGCGCGCGATGAAGGAGGAGAATGCGGGTGACCGTGGAGTCGGACTGCTCTCCGCCTGTGCGATTGCCGCTTCCGAGGAGAACGCTCGCGGCCACCTGGTCATCACTGCTCCGACGGGCGGCTCGGCCGGTGTCATGCCTTCCCTTGTTTACGCTCTGATGGAAGGACGCAAAATCTCACGCGAAAAGGTGCGCGAAGGAATGCTCGCCGCCCTCGGGGTCGGCTATCTCTGCAAGCATCACGCGACGTTGTCCGCCGCCGAGGGCGGCTGTCAGGCTGAGATCGGCGTCGCTTCCGCGATGTCTGCGGCACTGGTTGCGACGGCGCGCGGAGCCGAGTCGCGTGTGGTCGAGAACGCCGCGGAATCGGCCCTTGAGCATCACCTCGGCATGACCTGCGACCCGGTCGCCGGATACGTGCAGGTCCCGTGCATTGAAAGATGTGCGTTCGGCGCGGTCAAGGCCTGGACGGCATATGCCATCGCCAGCAACGAGATCGCAAACCGTCACCGCGTCGGCCTCGACGAAACCGTGGCGGCGCTGGCCCAGACCGCCAAGGAGATGAACGGCAAATACAAAGAGACGAGCGAGGCCGGTCTGGCTCTCTCCGTGGTGCTTTGTTAGTTGGATGGATCGTGTGGAAACGCCAGCGACATTAGAGATGACCGGCCGCCGGGTTGCACGCAGGAGCGTCCGCGTGGCTGCTGTGGCCTGGCTGGTGGCGGCGATCTTCTACTTCTATCAGTACGCTCTACGCTCTGCCCCGGCCGTGATGATGCCCGAGTTGTCTGAGGCTTTCGGCCTCAGCGCGATGGGCGTCGCATCCATCGTCGGCCTCTTCTAC
>JAFBAJ010000702.1 GCA_019247865.1 Acidobacteriota bacterium | reverse complement strand
TCCTCGGCCTGCCGCACGCGACCATCGTCATCGAGGTCGATTGGTCGGGCGAGCAGCTGCGCGTGAAGCGCGAGCTGGAGAGCGGCTGGTATCAGTGGTACACGATGACCAAGCCCGCGCTCTTAACCATTCAGTCCGGCATCAGCCAGATTCGCTATGCGACGCTGAAGGGCATCATGGCGGCGAAGAAGAAAGAGATCAAAGAGATCACGCCCGCAAGTGAAGCGACCGCGCGCCCTTCGCACCAACGCATCGAAAAAATCTATCTTCCGGAAAAGACCAAGCAGACGCAGTTCCTCGGCGACGGCGACGCCAAAGCGGGCGCGGTCGCGCTGGCCGAGAAGCTGCGTAACGAAGCGCGCGTCATCTAAAGGTATAAAAATAAGATCATGAGCATTCTGGTTTTCGCGGAGCACCGCGACGGAGTATTGAATAAAACTTCCTTTGAAGCTGTTGCGGCGGCCCAGGCGCTCGGCGCATCTCTCGGCCTGGACGTGTCGGCGGTCGTCGTCGGCTCGGGCGCGCAGGGCCTGGCCGAAGAGGTCGCGGCTTATGCTTTGAGCAAGGTCGTGTACGCGGAGAACGAGAAGCTCAAAGAGTACACGCCGGACGGCTACGCGGATGCGATGGAGAGCGTCGTGCGCGCCCTCAATCCGCAGTACGTCATCATGCCGCACACGTATCTCGTGCGCGATTACGCGCCGAAGCTGGCCGCGCGTTTCGGCAAAGGTTTAATCAGCGATTGCATCCGGGCCAAGACGGCGGACGGCAAAGTGACTTTCACGCGCCGCATCTTCCTCGGCAAGATGGACGCGGATGTCGTCTCCGACGGCGAAGCGCCCGTGTTCGCGACATTTCAATCGGGCGCGTACCGCGGCGATCAGGCGCAGAAGGGAAGCGCGAGTGCTCCGGTCGAGACTATGCCGGTCGAGGTCGGCGAGGTGCGCATGACGCCCGAAGCTCCTTTCCAGGAGGTCAAACAGGCGGTCGATCTGTCGAAGGCTGATGTCATCGTCGCCATCGGGCGCGGCATCAAGAGCAAGGACAATATCGAGCTGGCGGAAAAGCTGGCGGCGGCGCTCGGCGGCGACATCGCCGCGTCGCGTCCGATCTGCGACGCGGAATGGCTGCCCATTGACCGGCAGATAGGTTCTTCCGGCCAGACCGTCGCGCCCAAACTTTACATCGCGCTCGGCATCAGCGGCGCGATCCAGCATCTCGTCGGGATGAAGAACTCCGGCACCATCGTCGCCATCAACAAAGACCCGGAAGCACCCATCTTCGACATCGCAGACTACGGTATCGTCGGCGACCTCTTCGACGCCGTGCCGGTGCTGACCGAAGAGATCAAGAAGCTCAAAGGATAAAAACAGTCTCACGCAAAGGCGCAAAGACGCAAAGAAAAGCATGAATGTCTTTCTTTGCGTCTTTGCGCCTTTGCGTGAGACCTATTTTTTTGTCTTCGTGATAGCCGAAATCTGTTCTGCCCCGCCCTTGTCTTCAATCGTGAAATCCACCTTGTCGCCGACCTTGAGGCCGTTGAGCATGGCTCTCTCTTTGACGTAAAACTCCATCTTCATCGCAGGCATGAGGCCGACGATCTCGCCGTGATCCAGTTCGACCGAGGCGAGAGATTTGTCGTACGGATTTTCGAGCACGATCTTGGTGATGACGCCTGCTCCGTAATAGCTCTTGACCTGCGGGCTGGGGAGCGGCGCTTCGGTCGGCGTCTGACGTGCGGTTCGATTCGCGGGCGGGCGCTCCTGATTCCGGCAGGAGATGGCGAAGAGCACGAACACTGCGCCGAGCGCGGCGGCGATGAGCTTGCTCCCCTGGCGAGCGCGGCGTGTGAATCTCAATTCATTCGCTCCTTCTCATTCAGGATTTGAACCAGATGCTGCGCTGGTTGTTGAGTGTCGAGATGTAGGCCACCACTGCGTGACCGCTTGAGATCGCGGCGGACGGAAGCGAAGCCTGCTTGAGCACAGAGGTGCTGCTTGTGATGCTTCCATCTTTCGAGATGTCTGCGGACATCAACCCGTTCTCCACGGCCTGCCAGAGCGCGAGACTGTTGCCGTCATTCAGATGAAGGAGCAGCGGCGTGCCGTGGATTTGGCCTTTGGAGACTAACCGGCGAGCGGAAAACGTGCGCCCGCCGTCCAGCGATTGCGTCAGATAGAGCCCGCGCTCACCCGCGTCGCCTTCGGTATACCACAAAACCTTGAGCGCGCCACCATCTTCGGCCAGCAGCGCAGGGCCGGAGACTGGACAGCCCGCGATCACCCATTGGTCATCGCTCACGATTAAAGGCGCGCTGAACGTGCGCCCTCCATCTGCGGAAGAGGCGACGGCGATGTGCCTGTAATCGCCCTTCAAGACCTGACGAAAGCCGACGTACACGTGGCCGTCTGGCGCGACTGTCAGAGCAGTCTTGCAGCACGGGCAGGCTTCGCGCGCGACCAGTTGATTGCGCGAGATGGTGCGCCCTCCGTCTGCGGAATAGGCTGTGAAAAGCTCGCGGTTGCTCTCCATCGCGTGCACTTCGCCGCGGTGCTTTTCGACCGGAGCCGCCGGACTCAGATTTCTTTCGTCGAGCCAGGCGAAGTATAGCCGGCCGTCTTTGCCCAGAGCCATCGAATGCATTCCGTGCTGAGCAGGCTTCTCGTCGTCATTGATCCTGACGGGCGACTCGAAACTCCTGCCGCCGTCGCGCGAGGTCGAAAGATAGAGATTGGTTTCGTGCCCCTTCGCCGCGACGCGCGCAGTCCAGTTGACGTAGACCGCGCCGTCTGCGGCGACCGCGATGGTCGGCTGATCTCCGCGCCAGGCCGTCGCGCGCCCGGCTTCGGGATTGACGCGCACGGGCGCGAACGCCTGCCCTCCACTCGCATTATATTTGGTCAGAAACACATCTGCCTGACCGTCCGCGCGATGCTCGACCCAGGCGACAAAAGTTGAGCCGTCAGCCGAAGTCGCCACGGCAGGCTCGGCCGCATCCGTGTTCTCCGTCGAGACACGCACAGGCTGCGGCGCGCTGTTCGCAGAGGTCGTGTCGAGGTCTTTCTGGCTGGCGCAGCCCGCACACAGGAGTGCCGAGCAGGCTATCAAAGCTATTGCTTTCCACATATTTTTTACCTTAGTAACTTAATCTCAAACCGAACTGAATCTGACGCGGGTCACCGGCGGCGGTCGGCTGGCCGAAGGTCGCGCGCGGCAGCGTGCCCGTGCCGAAGGTGTTGTTCGGCAGTTGCAGGTTCGTGCGGTTCAGGACGTTAAAGCCTTCAACCAGAGCTTCCAGTTTGAGCCGCTCGGTCAGGCTGAAGCTGCGGCTCAGGCGCAGGTCGAGCGAGGCGTAGTCAAAGCCGCGCCCGGTGTTGCGCCCGACTCCAATGGGGCGGTCGTTGAAGTTCGTATCAAAATTGCGGTCTGCGCCGAGCAGGACATTGAACGGCAGCCGCGATGCATACGTGAAAATGTAGTTGAGCTGAAAGCCTTCGAGCGCGCGCCGCAGGCCGGACGCGTTGGCTTCGCGCGGGGCTTCGAGCGAGCCGCTCAGAGTCAGTCGATGACGCTGGTCATTGTCCGAGAGCCCGCGATCATCGCGCAGGTCAAAGTTGTTCTGCGGCGTGCTGAAGAAGAAGTTGCCAGCGTTATCAATCGTCTTCGAGAAGGTGTACGAGACGCGCAGGCTGTTCCAACGCGACGCGCGCTGGTTGTAGGTCGCCACGAAGCCGTTGTAATAAGAGTCGCCGGAGCTTTCAAACCTCCCGATGTTGCCGAAGTTCGGATTCGGACGCCCGAGGTTCGGCACGCCCGCCGAAGCAGGGAAGCGCGGCACATTGACGTTCCGCGACAGGATCAGATGCAACCCGCGCAGGTGTATGTACCCGGCCGAGAGGGAAGCATGCCACGGCAGCTCGCGCTCGATCTGAAAGTTGAACTGCTCGGCGTAGCTGTTCTCGATCTGAGGGTCGATGATCGTGATGTTCGGCTTCGTCGTCAGCGTCGTCGGAAATGACGCGAGCACGTTCGGGAAGACCGGCGCGCCGGCATCCGTCGGCACGAGCTGCGCGACCAGATATTTCGAGCCGTCGCGCTGCAACGCGTTCGAGGTCGCGCGCAGAGGGATGCGGTCGTAATAGAGCCCCGCGCTCAAACGAAAAACTGTTTTGCGGTCTCCGGGCGCGTAGGCGATGCCCAGTCTGGGCGCGAAGTTATTCACGTCCGTCCGGATCGGGTCGGGCAGAAACTGCGCGTCGTAACGCAGCCCCAGGTTGAGCGTCAGATCCGCGCGCGGCTTCCACTCGTCCTGTATGAAGAGCCCTATGTTCGGGTTCGACTGAAACTGCGTGGGCGCGCCGAATGCCTGCTGGAACTGCGAGTAGTTGCCGGCCAGGAAATTCGGGAGCGAAGTGAATGTGTAAACGCCCTGCAACGCGCCTGGAAAAAGAATGTTGACGCGATTGTAGAGAAAATCCACGCCGCCCTTGAGGGCATGCGCGCCGCGCTGTGTGGAGACGTTGTCCACCACTTCAAAAAGGTCTATGTCGCGCGCGAGCGGCGAGAAGGTCGCCGTGCCGAAGCTCGCCACGCCCTGTATGTTGACCGCCGGGCCGACTTCATCATTGACCGGAGCTGTCAGGCGGCTGCGCGTGTATTGAAAGCGCGCCTCGTTGATCGAACGCGTTGAGAGATTGGTCACGGCATTGAGCGCAAACGTCTGATCCAGATCGCCCAGCGCAGCGCCCCGGCTGACGGAATTGAGCCCGCCGACGTTGCGCGAGTTTGAAGCAGAAATGTCGTACAGGCTATATCTCGCCGTGAGCAGGTTCCGGTCGTTGAGCCGGTGATCGACGCGCGCGAAAAAGTTGGTCACGTCGTAGCCGCTCGGCGCCAGTCCCGTCTCTATCCGCGGGCCGCGAAAGTTGATGGCATTGAGGCGCGTGTTGATGGCTGAGACGGCCGCGGGCGCGATGGTGATGACGGCCGCGTCGTTGCGCCGCGTCTGCTCAAAGTTAGTGAAGAGAAAAGTCCGGTCACGACGCAGTGGGCCGCCGATGCTGAGGCCATACTGCGCCTGCGTCAGCGGGTCTTTGGACGAAGCCAAAGGATTGCGCGCGTCGAATCTCTGGTTGCGAAAGAAACCGTAAGCG
>JAFBAJ010000693.1 GCA_019247865.1 Acidobacteriota bacterium | reverse complement strand
TTGGCGACGCCGAGCGCGCGCAAGCCCCCGGCACGCTCGCGCAAGCCGTTCTGACCGAGCGCGGTCGAAAGCTCAAGCGCCTGCTCGCCGAGCGACATCGCCTTCGTCACCTCTCCGAGCCGGTAGAGGACGCTGGCGCGACGATTGAGGGCGGCGGCCAGCTCCATCTTGGCGGCTGTGCTGTCACCCGCCTCGCGCGCGAGCTTCTCGGCGCACTTCGCGCTTTCGAGCGAAGCACGATTGTCGCCCTGTCGCTCCTGCACGAGAGCCATGCCGTTCCAAGCTCTCGCCTGCGCCAGTGCGTCTCCCACCTCCTCCGCCGCTTCGAGCATCAGTCGGTAAGCTTCGACCGCCTCCGCGAAACGCGCCTGCCACCACAGGGCTTCGGCCACGCCCTGATACCATTGCAGCCGCTGCGTCCCCCACGGCGAGGGCGCGTCGTCGTGCGCTTCCGAAAGCTCCAGCGCCTTGCGATAAAAGCTGATGGCGGTCGCCAGCGCGTAAGCCTCGCGCGCCTGTTGCCCCGCGCGGCCATACCATTCAATCGTGAGCGCAAGGTCGTTGGCGCGCTCGTAATGCTCCGCGATGGTCGCGGCGTACTGGTTGACGCGTTCGCCGCTGCGGTCTACTAACCACTCGGCCACCTGCCGGTGATAGTTGCGCCGCTCGCGCATGAGGACGCTCTCATACGTCACGTCGCGGAGGAGCGCGTGCTTGAAGATGTACTCGTTGGTGTCGGCGAAGGAGGAGGCCGCGCGCCCGTAGATGAGCTCTTTGTTGCGCAGCGCTTCGAGCGCGGCCGGTGACTTAGGCTCAACGCATCTGATTCCAGCCGCCTCCGCTTGCAGGTGCTCGACCGCGCTGTCCCAGAACTTGCGCCCGACGACCGAGGCGCGTTGCAACACAGTCTTTTCCCAGAGCACGAGTCCGTCGAGGCGCGCCTGCAGGACGCCGGTCAGCGTCGGCGGAACTTTGACTTCCGCCAGACGGCTCGCGTCCACGCGCCATTGCTCCTCTCCCGGCTCGATGACCTTCTGGTCGATCAGCATCTTGATCAGCTCTTCCAGGTAGAACGGATTGCCTTCCGCCCCGCCGACCACCATGTCGCGCAACTTCTGCGGCACGTTCTCGGCCTGTCGCAGAATCTCTTCGACGAGCTGACGGCTCTCTCTCTTCGACAGTGGTTGCAGCATCAGCCGCGTGCGTCCCTCTCCCTCTTCGCCCCACGCGGGCCGCCGCTCCAGCAGCATCGGGCGCGAGAGGCAGAGGATGGTCAGCGGAACGTCCGTGCAGTTGCGCGTCAGATGTTCAACGAAGTCGAGCGAGCCGTCGTCCGCCCAGTGCAGGTCGTCGAGGTAGACCGCCAGCGGGCGCTCGCGTCCGACCGTCATGAAGAACTGCGTCGCGTAGTGAAAGGCGCGGTCGCGTATCTGCTTCGCGTCGTTGAGAATGCCGGACAAGACCGGGCTCGCCGAAAAGTCCAGGCCGATGAGCTGCCCGATGAAGTGCGCGCGCATGAGCGAGTCCGCGCTCTCGCCGAAGGTCGAGACCAGCCCGCGCTCCAGTTTCTCGCGCGCGACCGGCGGCGGGTCGCTGTCCAGTATCTCGAAGCGGAAAGAGAAGAGATCGCGCACCAGCGAATAGGGCAGGCCGCGCATGGATTCGGTCGAGCGCGCGTTGAAGACCTGTACTCTTTCGGGCAGCACTTCGAGGCGGTTGTTGAATTCGTAGAGGAGACGCGATTTGCCCAGGCCCGCTTCGCCGAGCACCGTCACGACCTGCGGCACACGGTCTTCGATGGCGATGCTCAGCGCTTCAAGCAGACGCTCCAGCTCCGCATGCCGGCCGATCATGCGCGTCTCGACGCCTTCGACGCCGCGCGTGCCGACGCGGAAGGCGCGCGGCTTGGCACGCTCGATGACGTAGACCTGCACGGGCTCGACCTTGCCTTTGACGCTGATCGGCTTGAGCGGCTGCACCTCGAACGCGCCGCGCACCTGTCGATAGGTGTCGTGCGCGATGAGGATGCCGCCGACCGGGGCTGCGTGCTCAAGGCGCGCGGCGAGGTTGGTCGTGTCGCCGAGCGCCGTGAACTCTTTGGTCGTGGCGACCGTGCCGAGGATGACCGGCCCCGTGTTGATGCCGATGCGCATGCGCAAGGTCGGTGCGTTCTCGGCCGACTTGCCCCTCATCCCAATGAAGCACAGGTTGGACGCGACGAAGCCCTTGACCTCCTCCTGCATCACCAGCGCGGCTCGGATGGCTCGCTCCGGGTCATCTTCCTGCGCGGTCTGCGCGCCCCAGACGGCCATCACGCCGTCGCCCATGTGCGCCACGACCGTTCCGCCGTGATCCGTGATGGCCTTGTCGAGCCGCGCCCAGAGCGCGTTCATCATCTCTTTGACCTCTTCTGCGTCGAGGGTCTCGGAGATGGCCGTGTAGCCGGAGATGTCGCCGAAGAGGACTGTGGCCTGTTTGCGCTGTTCGACGGGAGGCTCTTCTACGAGCGCGGCCAGCTTTTGACGCAAAGCGGCGATGGTCGCGTCCACCATCGCGTCACCTAAAGCCGCGCGCAAAGACTCCTGAATAACGATGGCCTGCTCAAGTTGCTCGCGTTCAGACATACCTGCATCCACACTACAGAAAGACGCTAATGGAAGCAATAGTTAATGTTAGGGATTCCGTTGACTTTCCCGCGAATCCCGCGTATCTTAATCTTGCAACCAAGTTTAACCCCACTTGGCTGTGTTTTACACACTCTTGCCTGCCTCAATCAAGTCCGGACAGATTTAAGAACTTCCCGACAATCGATCAAAACTTCTCGCTCTGAGGAGAGCTGTGCGCGCACGCGCCTCATCAATTTACGGAGAGTCAAGACGCCCATGAGAAACAGAAGACAGCCCACCACCTCTCGTCGCTCGCTTCGGAGCTTTCCGAGATTTAAGCAGCTCGCGCTGGCCTCGCTCTGCCTGTGCGCCCTCGCCTGTGTGTTGACGTACACGCGCACGAGTTATGCGCTGGTCACGAACTATTCGTTCACGGCCACGAGCGGGAATTTTACGCCACTGACGGGCGCGACGACCGTGTCACTGTCCGGCGGCACGCTCGATGAAGGCTATTACAACAACGTGCCCATCGGCTTCACTTTCAATTATGACGCACAGCCCTACACGAGCATCTCTGCTTCGACCAACGGCTGGATGGTCTTCAACCAGGCGCTGAGCAATGCCAACAGCTTTAACGATCTCACGTCGAGCACTCCGCGCCCGATCATCGCGCCGTTGTGGGACAACCTCAAGATAGACGCGACGGGCAGCTTCTCGTATCTGACCGAAGGCGTGGCGGGCAGCCGCGTCTTCACAGCGCAGTGGCTCAACGTGGTCTGGAACACAGGCGCTGCGGGGCCGACCAACTCTTTTCAGGTCAAGCTCTACGAAGCGACCGGAGAGGTGCAGTTCGTCTATCGACAGGAAGCTGCGGCGGCCAATTCCGGCAGCGCCTCCATCGGCATCACCTCGTCCGGCACGGGCGCGGGCAACTACCTTTCGCTGAACGGCACGGGCGCGAGCCCCACCGCCAGTTCCGCTGCGGAGACCACTAATCTGAGTACGAAACCGGCGACCGGGCAGATTTATACTTTCTCTCCGCCGGGCAACGCGCCCGCGCCGCCCACCGGCCTCAGCTTTTCGGGCGTGACGCTCAGCTCCGTCAACGTCAACTGGGTGGACGACTCGACCAACGAATCGCTCTTCATCGTCTATCAATCGACGGACGGCCTGAATTTTTCGGAAGCCGGACGCGTCAACACGACTTCGCAGGCCACGACGGGCACGCCCTATGCTTTGAATGTCACCGGGCTGAGCTCTTCGACGAGCTACACTTTCCGCGTCGTGGCGGCGACGGAAGGCTTGCTCTCAACCGCGCTCGAAGGAACGCAGGCGACGCAGGCCGGGACGATCAGCGGCCTCAAATCCATCGGCCCCGCGCCGAGCGATTACGCGTCCATCAAAGCTGCCTTCACGGACATCCAGACCAACGGCCTGAGCGGCCCGGTCATCCTCGAGCTCAAGAGCACTTACACTTCCGAGCCGACCTATCCGCTCGTCGTCGGTTTCATGGCGGCCTCCGCGGTCAACAACATCACGATTCGTCCGGCCGTCGGGGCAGTGGGCCTCACGCTCAACACAGCTATCACGACGACGACGATTGATTTCAACGGCGGGAAGTACGTCACGTTCGACGGCCGACCGGGCGGAGTGGGAACCGGCAAAGAGCTGATTTTCGAGAACAGTACGAGCAGCGCTTCCGTCGTCCGCTTCATGAACGAAGGCTCCTACAACACCATCAAGTACTGCATCATACGCGGCTTCAACAATAGCGCGACGAACGGCCTCGTCTTCTTCAGCACGACCACCGGCACGCAGGGGAACGACAACAATACCATCAGCAACTGCGACATCCGCGACAGCTCCGGCGGGCAGCCGCGCAACGCGATCTATGCCTCCGGCTCCGGCACGAACGAGGCGCAGTACAACAGCGGCAATGTCATCGCCGATAACAACATCTTCAACTTTTACCAATCCATCTCGTCCTTCGCGGGCATACGCATCTCCAGCGGCAACACCGGCTGGACGATCAGCGGCAACAGCATCTACCAGACCAGCGTGCGCACGCCCGCGAGCGGCAACCCGCACTACGGCATTACCATCAACGCTTCGTTCGGCAATAACTTCATCGTCACGCAGAACTACATCGGCGGCACTGCGCCGAACGCAGGGAGCACTGCCTTCACCATCAACGGCTCGTCCGCGCACAGGTTCACGGCCATCGAGATGAGCGTCGGCAGCGGTGTTGCGAGCAGCGTGCAGGGGAACGTCATCACGAACATCAACCTGACGAGCACCTCTTCCGGGGCGCTGATGCCCATCATCATCTCCGGCGGCAACGTCAACTGCGGCAACGTGACGGGCAACACCATCGGCGGCGGGACGGGCACGGGCGCGCTCGTCGTCACGAGCACTTCCAGCAGCGGTTCAACCACCGCCATCAACTCGACGACGAGCGGGACGGTCAACATCTCGAACAACATCATCGGCTCGATCACGGCCAACTCGTCGGCCGCGACCACTGCGGCCGGAGTCGTCGGCATCCTCGTGACCAACGCGGCCAATGCCGTCATCAACAATAACGTCATCGGCAGCACGACGACCGCCAACAGCCTCAACGCCACCAATGCTTCCACCTCCGGCAACGCGCAGAACGTGACCGGCATTGTCAGCGGCAGCAACGGCGTGGTCTCGATCACCGGCAACACCATCGTCAATCTCAACAACAACGCGACGGGCTCCGTCGGCGCGAGCCAGACGGCGGGCATCCTTGCCCAATCGAGCACCAGCGGCAACACCATCACCGGCAACACTATTCGCAAGCTCAGCAACGCTGCGACGCAGCTCAACACGGACGTGACCGCGCCCGTCATCGGGATTGTGCAATCCTCCTCCGCCGCCGGGCAGAACGTCTCGCAGAACATCATCGCGGACTTGAGCTCAACGGCAGCCTCTGCGGCCGTCACGATGCACGGCATCTACTACAACGGCCCTTCTTCCGGGACGAACGTCATCGGGCGCAACCTCGTCTACAACCTGACCTCCGCGAGCACCGGCGCAGCCGTCATCAACGGCATACAGGCGGCGGGCGGCATCGCCAACTACCAGAACAACATGGTGCGTCTGGGCACAGATGCGACGGCCGCGAACCTCTCGCTCGCGGGCATCCGCGACCGCTCTTTCGCCAACAACAACTACTATCACAACAGCGTCTATCTCGGCGGCACGACCAGCGGCGCGGGCTCGGCCGCGAGCTATGCCTTCCAGCGCGTCGGCAGCACCGGCGTGTGCAATGTCATCAACAACATTCTCGTCAACATGCGGGACAACGGGACCGGGACGGGCAAGCACTACAACATTCAGACCGCTTCGACCTCTGCGTTCACGGCCAACTACAACGATTACTACAGGGCCGGGAGCGGGATGGCGCTGGGCGGCGTCGGCGCGACGGACTACCTGGACTTCAACGCTTGGAAGAGCGGCTCGACGCAGGACGCGAGCAGTAAGTTCGGCGATCCGAGCTTCGTCGGCGCGACCTCCTCTGTGCCGGATTTGCACATCAATCCCGGCACGGAATGCAGTCCGGTTCCGGGCATCAACGGAGCGGGCCAGGTGCTGGCCGCTGTGACGAGCGATTTCGACAGCGACGCGCGCACGACTGCCCCGGACATCGGCGCTGATGAGATTACGGTCAACCGTGCGGTCACGACCGGTTGCGCGCTCTCTTCGGGCAGGTATGACAACTTGACGATCAATCCTGCGGGCGCAACGCTCGCGAGCAGCATCAACGTTGACGGAACCCTGACGCTCGGAGGCATGCTCGATGCCGGCTCAAGCGTGTTGACGGTCGGCTGCGCGGGTGCGATCAGCGGGGCCAGCTCGTCCGCCTATGTCATCGGCAATCTGCGGAAAGATTTCTGCGGCCCGGCTGCGTTCACGTTCGAGGTCGGCACGGCGAACGGTTATTCGCCAGTCGCGGCGAACGTCACGAGCGTGGCGGTCAATCCTTCCGGGCTCACGGTCAAGGCCAGTCAGGGCGTCGCCACGGCCACGCCGCCGCTCAACGCGTCGCAGACGCTGCAACGCTACTGGACTCTGACCGAGGCTGGAAATCTGACGACCAACCTCACGTTCAATTATTTAGACCCGACGGACATCGCGGGCAACGAGAGCAATTATCGTCTCTTTAGAATCACCGGCGGCACTGCGACGAACTTTCCGCCGCCCGCGGCCGTGGTCGACACGAGCGCCAACACGGCGACGATCAACGGCGTGACGGACTTCTCGGACTGGACGCTGGGCGAGCCGCTGGCTCCGACCTCCAGCACTGCGAACATCAGCGGGCACGTTCTGGGCAGCAGCGGACAACCGCTCGCGGGCGTGACGATGACCCTGCTCGATACAGTGCTCGTGCAGAACCGAACCGCCGTCACGGACGGCAACGGCTTCTATCACTTCGATGCGATTGTGACGGGCAGAGATTTCGTCGTCACTCCGGCGCGCACAGGCTATCTCTTTAACCCGCAGAGCCGCGCCTTCACGCATCTCTTCGACCTCAACAGCGTTGACTTCACGGCGGCGCGCGATCCTTTTGTGCCTCGTCCGGCGCTGAATGATTACGACGGCGACGGCAAGGCAGAGCTCTCCGTCTTCCGTCCGGCAGACGGCACCTGGTACATCCAGTCGAGCTCCAACGGCGTGATGCGCGCAGACCAGTGGGGAACTTCCGGCGACAAGATCGTCCCGGCCGATTACGACGGCGACGGAAGAACAGACCTTGCAGTCTTCAGGCCGTCGAACGGCACCTGGTATATCCTGCAATCGAACACCAACAGCTTGAGAGCAGTGCAGTGGGGCATCTCGACCGACGTGGTTGCTCCGGCTGACTACGACGGCGACGGTCGCGCGGATGTGGCCGTCTGGCGAGAGGCGACCGGAACCTGGTATGT
>JAFBAJ010000627.1 GCA_019247865.1 Acidobacteriota bacterium | reverse complement strand
ACGGATATCGCAAGCGCCTCTTTTCGCGTGTGGAGGAGGGCGAGCTGCCTTTGCTGGTCAGCGCGCGCGACGAGAACGAGCAGTCGCGCTTCATCGCCCAGCGTATCGAAGACCTGCGCGAAGAGGGCTTGCCGCTCTCTGAGATCGCCGTCCTCTTTCGCGCCGGCTCGCATTCGTTCGACCTGGAGATCGAGCTGGGCAAACACGGCATTCCGTTCCGCAAGTTCGGCGGCATCAAGTTCGCCGAATCGGCGCACATCAAGGACGCGCTCGCCTTCCTGCGCGTCGCGCTCAACCCTGCGGACACGCTCTCGTGGTTCCGCACGCTCAAGCTGATAGATCACATCGGCGATGCGACCGTCGAACAGATTCTCGACTATCTGAATGTCGAGCGGAAGGAGTTCCGTACGACGCGCGCGAAAGAGGCGCTTTTCAATAAGCTCAAGCAGTTTCCGGGGCGTGCGAGCTATCAAGCGCCGCTCGTCAAGCTGGCGCACCTGCTGCGCACCATCATCGAGCACAAGTCGACGCACACGCAGCTCTCAAACGTGCTGCGTCTCTATCGTCCGATCCTGCGTGCCAGATATGATGACCACCCCAGACGCCAACGAGACCTGGAGCACCTCCTGACCATCGCCAAACGCTACAAGAGTGCGGCGGAACTTTTGGCGGATGTCGCGCTCGATCCGACGGACGCCGCGCAGATCGAGAAGCCGGTGCAGGGCAACCGGGGCGACACTGGTTTCGTCACGCTCTCGACGGTGCATTCGGCGAAGGGTTTGGAGTGGGACACGCTCTTTGTGATCTGGATGACGGACGGCTGGTTCCCGTCCTCGCGCGCCGCAGACGAGTTTGAAGACCTGGAGGAGGAGCGCCGCCTGCTCTACGTCGCCGCGACGCGCGCCAAACGACAGCTCTACTTCACCTACCCGCTCGGAGCCTATCGCCGTGGCGGCGGCGAACACGAGGAAGCCTTCCCGGTCGTCTCGCGCTTTCTGGATACCATCCCAGACGACATCCTCGCACGCGCGACGCTGTTTTAATTAAGCCCCGGAGGAGCGGAAAGGAACACGTCCCCATAAAATGTTTGAGCCCCGAAGGAGCGGCATAGGATATATGTCGCCCCTCCGGGGCTCATCATTTTGTTCACGAGCGAGGCTATAAATATTCCGCCCCAACGGGGCTAAGACTGCTGCAACATCTCTTTGAGGCTCGAAAAATTCTCTGCGTGCAGGTCTGCGGGAAATCTCTGGCGGATGGTTTCGTCCTTAAAGCCTTCGCCGCCGAGGATGATGTGGGCGTCGAATTCGCGTGCGATGTCCTGCAACTGCGCGTAATCGCGTGAGTATCTGGCGAGCGAGACGTTGCTGGTCGAAGAGACGCAGATGAGACGCGGCCTGTGTTTGCGTACGGCGTCCGTGAGGGCGAAGAAGGGCGTGTTGGCTCCCATGTTCCTGACGCTCCAGCCCTCGCTTTCGAGCAGGGTCTGCACGCAGAGCGTCGCGATCTCATGCAGCTCGTCTTCCACCGCGCAACAGATGGCGAGCGGCATCTCGACCTGGGCCACGCGCAGGGTCGCGCGCAGAGTCTCAATCGCCCTGGTCGCCGTACGCGTCGAGAGATGCTCGTCCGCGACGGACATCTCTCCCACATGCCACAGGTCGCCGACCCTGTGCAGCGCGGGCGCGATGACCTCTTCCAAAATCCTGAGCATCGGCCATCCGTCCAGATGCGCATTGAGCAGGACGGCCGAAGCTTCGGCTTCATGCAGGCTGGTCACCGCCCGGAAAAAATCTTCGAGCCGCTCGCTCTGCCGCGTGTGCGTGACGGCCTCTGTCGCCCCAGCCCTGTGCTCCGCTTCGAGGCCGCGCGCGCTCTGAAACTTCAAGACCTCCGCCAGCTCAAAGCGCCTGTGCCCGCCTAAGGTCTTCTGCGAACGCAGGTGTCCGGCGTCCGCCCAGCGCTTGATGGTCGCCTCGCTGACCTGCCACATGCGCGCCAGTTGCCGCGTCGTCAGAAAATTTGTCTGCCTCATTCCCATGAACGTTTTAAGCGAATATGGCCGCACTCCTTGTCCGCCGATAATCGTTATTTTCGATTTGACAGCGAACAATGAAAAGAATATGATTCGTCAAAGATTCGTGATGAACGTTTTGAGCGATTTCGCTAAGATGCCGCACATCGAAAGAACGAGGGGTTTCTAACGAGCAAAGGGCGGTCACAATTTAAGTCTAAGGCTTAACAAGTTCTCTCAGCAAAGCCTTCCGGCTTTACAGAGAGCTCACGAGAGCTGCGCTTGTGGCGGGCGCAGCTCTTTGTGTTTTAAAAATCTTCCCCGTCACCCAAAACATTTTTCCACGCGCTCAGCTTAACTCATCTGGAGGGCTTTGCCGACCGCCGGGTCGCGGCGCACGCGCCAGATCTTCGAGTCCAGATAGTAATGTATGAAGGCGTAGCCCCAGAAGAAGGACGCGACCACTTGCGTGAGCATGGTCGTCTCGCCGTAAGCCGCGCGCACGTACTGGCGCGGCAGTTGATACCAGAGGCCGAAGAGAATGCCGAAGGCGATGTAGTAGACGAGGCGGCGGCTGATCAGCTCCGCCGCGCCGTAACGCTCGCGGCCTCCGGTCTCTTTCGTGTACTTCTTGTTATGGAACCAGATCAAACGATGATATTGCAGGTTGTGATAGATGGT
>JAFBAJ010000523.1 GCA_019247865.1 Acidobacteriota bacterium | reverse complement strand
ACCAGGTTAACTGACCCGCGGCGACACGGATGATGGTGGGGTCGTCTTTGCCGTCCCCATCATAGTCGCCCTCGCGTCCCAGATTGTCTCCGGCCACCCCCCAGTTGATGACTGAGAGCTGGAGACCGGATGTTTCGGGAAAGGGACTGATGTAATCGTTACCGCTTCGCCAGATGCTGAGCTCGGTCTTGCCGTCACCGAGATAGTCCGCCGGATTGATCGCATCGCCATTCAACCCGTACTCGAAGATTCGTATAAACGCCTGGTTGGGAGCCGGGTCGGCCGGATTGCGCAAGATTTTCCAGGTGAGCGGAGTCCCTGTGTTCCCAAGCGTTACAGCTGAAAAATCCGTGCGGCCATCGCCGGTGAAGTCCAGTACCGCGCTGCCAGCCCCTGCTGGTCTCTGCCCCGCCGCGCTCTCCTCCTGCGCCGTCACAGACCGGCCGGGACTGCTCGTGAAGCAGAGCAGGGCAAACATCGTCAAGACCATCAGCGCCACCGAACTAACGGAGCGGCTCTTACGTGAAAACAATAAAACTCGCATGTTGGCTCCTCTCGTTCATCCGGGCCACAAGGCCGCAGGATAATAAGAGTGGGCACACCTTAGATTCAACGTAGAGGGATGTCAATGTTTTTCAGAAATGCCCGCTGAGTCCTTGAAACCGGCGGGGCTTTGCGTCTATCCTGCAAGCGTTCAAACCACAAATCTACAAATTGGGTGAGCGTAAACTTATGGCAGAGAGGCGCAGGGTATTGGCCGTGATTCTGGGCGGAGGCGCAGGCTCGCGCCTCTTTCCGTTGACCGAGCAGCGCTCGAAACCGGCCGTTCCGCTGGCGGGCAAGTATCGTCTGATCGACGTGCCGATCTCGAACTGCATCAACTCGGACGTGATTCAGATCTTCATCCTGACGCAATACAACTCCGCTTCGTTGAATCGCCACATCGCGCGCACCTACCGCTTCTCGCAGTTCTCGGACGGCTTCGTCGAAATCTTAGCGGCCGAGCAGACGCCCGAAAGCCCGCAATGGTTTCAGGGGACGGCCGACGCCGTGCGCCAGGTCTTGCCGCACATCGGCGACTGGGGCATCGACACGCTGCTCATTCTCTCCGGCGACCATCTCTACCGGATGGACTACAGGGCCTTTCTCGCGCGCCATTTCGAGACGGACGCGGACGTGACCATCTCCGTCATTCCGTGCGGCCGAAAAGATGCCGAAGGGTTCGGCCTCCTCAAGACGGACAGCACCGGACGCATCATCGAGTTCAGCGAGAAGCCTAAGGGCGAGGCGTTGGAAGCGATGATGGTGGACACGACCGAACTCGGTTTGAGTCAGGACGAAGCGCTGCGCCGCCCCTTTCTGGCTTCGATGGGCATCTATGTTTTTAAGTACGACCGGTTGGTCGAGCTGCTGTCGCAGGACTCTTCGTGGGTGGACTTCGGGCGCGAGATCATCCCGGCCGCGATCAAGAGCTCGAACGTGCAGGGGCACATGTTCGACGGCTACTGGGAGGACATCGGAACGATTCACGCCTTCTACCTGGCGAACCTCGACCTGACCTCGCCGATTCCCAAGTTCAACTTCTTCGACGCGGACGCGCCGATCTACACACGCGGGCGCTATCTGCCGCCGTCCAAAGTTCACGATTGCAATATCAGCGAAACACTGATCGGAGACGGCTGCATTATTCACGGCGCGACGATCAAGTCTTCGATCATCGGCGTCCGGAGCCGCATCGGTCAGGGCTCGCACATAGAGGCTTCGATCCTGATGGGAGCCGATTATTATCAGGGGCTCGAACAGATGCGGAGCGACATCGCGGAGGGCCTCCCACGCATCGGCGTCGGCGAGGGCTCCATCATCCGCCGCGCCATCATCGACAAGAACGCACGCATCGGCTCGAACGTACGCCTCATCAACGCTGAAGGCGTCGAGCACGCGGACGGCCCCGACGGCAGCTACTACATACGCGACCGCATCATCATCGTCCCCAAGAACGCGACGGTGAAGGACGGCACGGTGGTCTGAGGATTTGGATTTATGGCGAGAGGTTGGGAGAGCAAATCGGTCGCGGATCAGATCGAAGAGGACGAGCGCGCGAAGGAAGAGATGGAGCAGCGCGCCGAGCTCTCGCCCGAAATGCGCGCCAGGCAGGAGCGGCTCGACACCTTAAATCTTTCGCGCGCACGCACCCTCGACCAGCTCGAACGCGCGACCAATCCAGCCTATCGCCAGATGCTCCAACGCTCGCTCCGCGCGCTCGAAGCGGAGATCGAAGAGCTGCAATGACCTCATTCTTCAATCACTGTCGCCGGCATCGTCCTGCACGCCCGTCAAAGGCTCTGCGCTGAGGATGTCGCTCATGCCTGCGTTCTCCTCTTCGTTGGTCGGAGCATTCGGCTCGTCCGCTTCGCCTGCTTCCTCTGCGCGCGAGACATCTTCGTCAGTCATGGTTGGCATCCCTCTTAAAAATCGTTGCCGCGGCGTATCGCCTGGAGCTGTGTGCGGCTTCCGTTCGGCTGCGGCTTCTGCCCTCTGTTGGCGTTCGTG
>JAFBAJ010000491.1 GCA_019247865.1 Acidobacteriota bacterium | reverse complement strand
ACGAACCAGCTCAAAGCAGAGACCATCGAGCGCGGGCTCGAATCGATTGAGCGCAACGCGCGCACGCAGACGCAGATCGTCGAAGACGTGCTCGACATCTCGCGCATCATCACCGGCAAGCTGCGGCTCGACATCCGCCCGCTGGAGCTGACGCCGATCCTGCAATCCTCCGTGGAAACCATGCGCCCGACCGCTGCGGCGAAGGGCATCGAGCTGCGGACGTGGATCGAACGGGACGCGGGCCCGGTCGCCGGAGACCCCGCGCGCCTGCAACAGATCATCTGGAACCTGCTCACGAACGCGGTCAAGTTCACGCCGCAGGGCGGGGCCGTCGAGCTGCGTTTCGAGCGCGGGGAAGGGCACGCGCGCCTCATCGTCAGCGACACCGGCATCGGCATCGACAAAAACTTTTTGCCTTACGTCTTCGACCGCTTCCGGCAGGCGGACGGCTCCATCTCCAGAAGGCACGGCGGCCTCGGACTGGGCCTCGCCATCGTGCGCAATCTGGTCGAGCTGCACGGCGGAACCGTCCGCGCCGAGAGCGAGGGCGCGGGGCTCGGCTCGACCTTCACGGTCGAGCTGCCGTTGAGCGCGCCGCGCACGCAGCTCGTTTCCGAGCCGGAAGAGTTGCCGCGCGCGGCGGTCGCGGAATCGGGCGCGCAAGCGCTCTTCGACTGCTCTCCGTCGCTCGAAAATTTGCGAGTGCTCGTCGTGGATGACGAGCCGGACACGCGGCTGCTGCTAACGGCGATGCTGGAGAACTGCGGAGCGACGGTCACGACCGCGCAGTCCGCGCAGGAGGCTCTGAGCGCGCTCAACACGGAGCGGCCGGACGTGCTGGTGAGCGACATCGGCTTGCCGGGCGAAGACGGCTACGCGCTGATCCGTATGGTGCGTGCGCTCAGGCCGCAGGAGGGCGGACGCATCCCCGCGGTCGCGCTCTCGGCCTACGCGCGCGAGGAAGATCGCGTGCGCGCGCTGCTCGCGGGCTTTCACATACACGTCGCCAAGCCTGTCAATCCGGCCGAGCTGATCGCAGTCATCGGCAGCCTCGCGGGCCTGACGAGGCGGTAGTGGTTCAGTTTGCAAGTTCGAGTGAAGCAGCACAACCAAAGAAGCTCACGCAAAGGCGCGAAGACGCAAAGGAAAAGCAACTTGTCTTTCCTTTGCGTCTTTGCGCCTTTGCGTGAGACTGCTTTAAACTGACCCACTGCTAAGTTTAGACCTGGAACGTGAAAGATGCTGAAGCGTTATGCCTCTGTTACGCCTGTCGTGGTCTCTTCTCGCCCTGCTCTGCATCATCTGCGTGACGGCTCCGGCGCAGGCTCTCTCGCAAGAGGGAAGGCGTGTGGAGGGAGTCGTGCGCGATCAGGCGGGCGCGGCCGTCGCGGGAGCCCAAGTCTCACTGACGGTCGCCGGAAAAGTCATCGCGCGTGCGTTGACGGATGATGCCGGAAGGTTCTCGTTCGAGCGTGTGACGGAGGCGGAAGTCCTGTTGACGGTGAGTGCGCGCGGCTTCGAGGGCGCGGAGAGAAATTTCAGAGCAGGGGAAACGACTGGCCTTGAGTTTGTGCTTGCGCCTGCGTCTCTGACGGAGCGCGTGACGGTCACGGCAACGCGCACTGCCACGCGTCTCGGCGAGACTGCGCAGAGCGTCGTCGTGCTCTCGAACGAAGAGTTGGAAACGACGGCCGCGCTCACGCTCGATGATGCGCTGAGACAGGTCGCGGGCTTTCAGCTCTTTCGCCGCACGGGCAGCCGCACGGCCAATCCAACCGCACAGGGCGTCTCACTGCGCGGCGTCGGTGCGAGCGGCGCGAGCCGCGCGGTCGTGCTCGCAGACGGAGTGCCGCTCAACGATCCCTTCGGCTGCTGGGTCTATTGGAGCCGCGTGCCGCGCGCCGCGCTCGCACGCGCAGAGGTCCTGCGCGGCGGAGCTTCGCATCTCTACGGCAGCGGTGCGCTCGGCGGCGTCGTGAATCTCATCAGACGCACGAACGAGGCTCAGGCGTTCTCGCTCGAAGCCTCTTACGGCAACGAGCGCACGCCGGACGCGGCGCTTTACGCGAGCACGACCGGAAATGATTGGAGCGCGAGCATCTCGGGCGAGCTCTTTCGCACGAGCGGTTATGTGCCGGTTGCTTTGGATGAGCGCGGGCGCGTCGACACGCCTGCGGCCTCTCGTCACGGCGCGCTGGAACTGACGTTAGAGAGAAAGATAAATGAAGAAGGACGAGCTTTCGTGCGCGGCTCATACTTCGTCGAAGCGCGCGAGAATGGGACGCCGCTCCAGATCAACCGGACGCACATACGCAGCCTACAGGCGGGCGGCGATTATCGTTTCCAGCGCGCGGGCGCGTTCTCGCTGAGCGTCTACACTGGCGCGCAGCTCTTCGACCAGACCTTCACGTCCGTCGCGGCCGACCGGAACAGCGAGGCTTTGACGCGCCTGCAACGCGTGCCCGCGCAGGTCAACGGGCTGACGACGCAGTGGTCGCGCTCCCTCGGCGCGAGGCAGACGCTGGTGGCTGGCTTCGACGCGCGCGAGGTGCGCGGCGCGAGCGACGAGATAGCTTTCGCGCAGGGACGCGCGACCTCTTTGATCGGCGCGGGCGGGCGCGAACGCGCGCTGGGATTCTTTGCTGAAGACATCGTGCGCCTCACGTCTCGCCTCAACGCGACGGTCGGCGTGCGCTTTGATCGCTGGCGCAACTACGCCGCGCGCAGTGAGACGCGCCCGCTCACGCAGGCCGGAACAGCGACGGCCAATCTTTTTCCGGCGCGGAGCGAAACTGCATTGAGCCCGCAACTCTCCGTGCTCTACCAGCCGGTAAAAAATTTGTCGCTCACGGCCGCTGTGTACAGAGCCTTTCGCGCGCCGACGCTGAATGAGCTGTACAGGTCTTTTCGCGTCGGCGATGTCCTGACGCTGGCGAATGATCGGTTAAGAGCGGAGCGTTTGACCGGGGGCGAGGCGGGCGCGACGCTGCTTTCTTTCAGGGAGCGCATGACCGTGCGCGGGACTTTCTTCTGGACGGAGATCACGCGGCCCGTCGCGAACGTGACGCTCAGCACGACGCCCGCGCTGATCACGCGCCAGCGGCAGAATCTGGGGCGCACACGCGCGCGCGGCATAGAGCTCGAAGCGGAAGCGCGCCTGAGCCGCCGCTGGAAGGTGAACGGAAGCTATCTCCTGACGGATTCGCGCGTCGTGGAATTTTCGGTTAATCGCGCGCTCGAAAACCTCTTCGTCCCGCAGGTCGCGCGCCACCAGCTCGCTTTTCAGATCCGCTACGCGAACCCTTCGCGCCTGACCTTGAGCCTGCAAGGGCGTGCCGGCAGCTCGCAGTTCGACGACGACCAGAATCGCTTTCCTCTCGCGCCGTACTTCACGCTTGACGCTTACGCCGCGCGCAGCCTACGCCGCTCGCTTGATGTTTACGTCGCCGTCGAGAATCTCTTCAACGAGCGCGTCGAAGTCGGGCGCACGCCCGTGACCACGCTCGGCCCGCCGGTGCTCCTGCGCGCCGGTGTCAAAATTCATTTCGGAGCCAGATGAAGAGTTGCTGTGGATGCTTACTCTCGGCGTCGCAGCCAGGGCGCGACCAGCGAGAGGTAGAGCGTGAGCGCGATGCAGAGGTAGCTGAAATAATCTCCGGCCAGAGCATAGAGTGTGTGTCCGCCTTCGATCAGCGCGACTTCGGCGAGAACCTTATCCGCGCCGCGTGTGTCCCGCGCCGGATCGACCACATACGTCGCGGCATAGACGCGCCCGGTCGCGTCGACGTAAGTCGAGACGCCTGTGTTCGCCGCACGCACCAGTTCCGTCCTAAGCTCTACGCTGCGGAACACGCTGAGGGCCAGATGTTGCCAGGGCTCGGTGGTCTCGCCGAACCATGAATCGTTGGTCAGGTTCACGAGCAGGTGCGGGTGCAGTGCGCCGAGCCGTCGCCCGAAGCCGGGCAGAATATCTTCCAGACAGATCATCGGCCCCAAACGCCACTCGCGCCCGTCTCCGGTCTGAAACGGCAGCGTGTTGATCTCCCCTCCCGCCGCGAACTGTTCGAGCCTCAGCGGCGAGAAGTTTTCGAGCCAGGGAAACGTCGCCAGTCCCGGCGTGTACTCGCCGAACATGAAGAGATTGTTCTTGTCGTACCGTGCCCGAAACTTTCCGTCCATATCCAGCAGGATGGCGCTGTTGTATGGCTGCCCGGAACTGAGGGGCGGCTGATAGGTCGTGACATTGAAGACCAGCGGCGTGTTGAAGCCGCGTTTGATACGCAAGGGATCGGAGTCCGGGCGGTCGCCGTTCGCCTGCCGCGAAATCCTTCTCGGATAGCTCGATTCCGGCCACACGATGAGGTCCGCGCCTGCGGCCTCCAGTTCCGCTGAACGCGCCTGCAGGTCTGCTATCCTACGTTCCGCGAAAACCTGATTGCCGCCGCCGAGAGCATAAGTGATGGCGTTCGGCTGCACGATGCCCACTTTGATTTTCGGGGCGAGGGCGCGCTGTCGAGTGAATTGGCGCACGCGCAGGAAGCCGTAACAGACGGCCGCGAGCAGGATCGCAAAGGAGACGGCGGCAATGTCTCTTCTCCTCTGCGCGCCGCTCAGGAGATCGTAGATCGCGCCGTTGACCATCAACAGCAACGCGGAGACTCCGGCCACGCCGGTCAGGTCTGCGATCTGTATCAGGAGCGGCTGCTGCGCTACAGACATCGCCAGGTAGAAGGGAAAGATGAGCGGGATGCAGAGCTCTACCGTCACCAGCACGACCGGCGCGACCAGCGCCAGCGGCAGTCCTGAATGATTTCTGATGAGCCGCAGGGCCCAGCCGAAGAAGGCCATGCGAAGGGCTTGAAAGCCGCAGATCGAGAGGAAGAGCAGCGCCGCCGCCCACCACGGCAGACCTGCAAAGCGTCGCATCGTGCCGAACATCCAGTAGAACCCGCACGCATTGCCGACGAGCCCCAGGCTCCAGCCGAAGAGCACTGCGCGGCGTGTGCTGGTCGCGCGCTCGATGGCGAAGAGCCCCGGAACCATCGCCACGAAGGCCAGCGGCCAGGCCGAAAAGTTGACGCACACCAGAGCCCAGAGCGCGCCCGAAAAGGCTGCGAGGCAGAGTCCCCGGCGAAGCTCATGTGTGCGGCCGTGCACGCTCTGCGCGGGCGGCGGGCGCTTCAGAAAGCTGCGCAGGGAATCAAACACGGCCATGTCTTATTGGTCACCGGCGAAGCTGTTGGAGGTCAGGAAGCTCACGATCTTCCACTCGCCGCCGAGCTTGAGCAGCGACAGATAGCTCGTCAGCCTGAGCTGCTTGCCGGCAGAAGTTCGGAGCGGGTCGTTCTCGGAGAGCGAGTTATATTCGGTGGCCGTCAGAGAGCCGTATGGATAGATCGTCTCGACCTTGACGACCGCCATCGAACCCGTCACATCCACTGAGACGATGCGGTCGGTCGTCTCCGTCTTAATCAGGTCGGGTTGTTTCTTCACGGGTCTGGTCGAGATGCTGCTTACTAAAAGTTCGTCTCTGACCGTCGAAAAGATTTTCGCGCGCGGGTGTACGACCTGAGAGGGAACCGGATTCTTCGCGTTCAGGTTTTGCGCAGTCGTCTCCAGATATGATTGCACAGCCTGTCGCACGCGCCCGGACTCGTCCCCCGCCGTCGCCGTCTCCTGCGTCTGGCCCTCGGCCAGATGACATCCGAGCAGCAGCAATAACGCCAGCAGCGCAGCTCTCATCTTTGTCATGTGCGACACCTCCTCGATGCTCTTAATTGATGGCTTTGTTGACCGCGGGCCAGAGCGTCTCGGCCCAGTATTCATAACCGGCGTCGGATGGATGCAGGCCGTCCGCGCCGAACAACTCCGGACGTGTGTGCAGCGCCTCGCGGCTCAGGTTGTACACGTCAACCAGCTCAACCCCGTACCGCGCGGCAATCGTCTCGATGCGTTGATTGTATCTTATCAGGCGGGCGGTCAGGTCGCCCGCCTCACGCTTTGCGAAAGCGGGAGCGGCCGAGAGGTCTGGCAACGTGGTGATGATGATGAAGGCGTGAGTCCCGAGCAGGCGCGAGACGATCTCTTCATAATTCTTAGCGAACTCATCTTCCGTCACGCCTTGCAGCAGGTCGTTGAGCCCGATTCCGACCGTCACCAGCGTCGGCTGGTCGGCGACGATCTGTGCCACCTGACTTTGCAGGACCTGCGCGGTGTTCGCTCCGGCGAGGCTCCGGTTGTTGAGCCGCGAGGCGGGCCGCGCCTGTTTGATGCGCGCAAAGAGCCGCTCCACGTAACCGCCCTGACGAGCGCCGAGCCCCGCGCCGGTCGAATCGCCGACCGCAGCATAGATCACCGCGCCGTCGGGTCTCGAACCGCTCGTCACATTGCTCCGAACTTTCGAGCAGCCGCAGCCGAGGCTCAGGAGAATGATGAGGAGCAAAGCTCCCGAGCTTTTTTGCAGAGACATTTCCAAAGCCCTCGTCCGGCTTTATCTGTTGCTGAAAGAAAGAACATGAAGGAGATTTCGATCTTCTGAAATCTCCTTCACGTTCTGATTAACCAAGCCATGTTACAGCTTAACTAATACATGTAACAGGGCATCTGCTCCCGGTTCGTATCACCGTTACGATACGTGTTGCCGCAGCCGTCCGGCGGCTGTTGGCAGTCGGATTCATACGGGTCGTATTGGCCGTTGCAGTTCGCGTCCCAATAATAACCCGAACAATCGGCTGCTGCCCACGGCGAGATGTTAGGATTCTCGTCATTGCAATCCTGATCGCAATAGACGCCGTCGCCGTCTTCGTCCACGCGCGGCAGCCCGTAGCACTCA
>JAFBAJ010000366.1 GCA_019247865.1 Acidobacteriota bacterium | reverse complement strand
TTTCAAATCGGCACAATACGAGACCGGGCGCAAGCTCGACCTGCCCGATCCGAGCGGGCGCAGCACGGAGCCGGGGGACGGCCCTTACGTCGGGCCGCCGTTTGAAGTCCTGAATCCCAATGCTCCCGTCCTCAACCTCAGCGATTTTCTCGGCCAGATGAGCTGTCTGGCCGATGCCGTCGTCGTCGTGCAGGTCAAAGACAAAGCCTCGCAACTGACGGAGAACAGAGAATTCATCTTCACGGACTATAACGTGATGGTCAAAGAAGTCCTCAAGAACAACCCCGCGGCCGAGATCGCGGCGCGTGGCAATCTGGTCATCACGCGGCCGGGCGGCAAGGTCAAGTTCAACAATCGCGTCGTGAGCGCGCTCGACTCTTCGTTCCAGCCGCTCGAAGCCAACAACGACTACCTGCTCTTCCTGAAATACGTGCCCGCCACAGGCGCGTACCAGTCCATGCGCAAAGGAAGTTTTCTCCTGCGCGACGGCGCGCTGAAGAAACTCACGGAAGAGATGGTGCCGGGCACGACCGACCAGGCTCAGTCTTTCACGGACGAATCCCGCAAAGCCATTCAACGCTGCGCGAATTAGAAAGGAGGCACAGAGAAAGCATATGACTTCAACAACTCGACGCTACTCCACGCTGCGCCTCCTCGTGTTGTGTCTGGCGGCCGGCTCGCTTTTCATCGCCACCGTCACCCACTCACAAACGGGATGCCCGCAAAATGATAACAACGGCTGGGCGCAGTGCATGAAGGTCTATTACACTTTTCACAGCTCGATCTCCAGCACCTCTTCGGAAGCGACGCAGATTCGCAGCGCTTTAACTAAATGGACGACGGCCAACTCCGGCACCGCTCCGACCAACAACTCGCGCGTGCAGTTCATCGAAGGCTCTCCGCCACAGGGAGCGACGAACTACGGCACGCTGACCATTCAGAACGGCTCGCTCGGCGGGCCGACCGGCGGCACCACCAAGTCGAACACGAGCGGCGCGATCACCTCGGCCACCATCACCTTCGACCTCAACGCAGTGATATTCGGCACGACCACTCCGGCCTATAATCCGAACGGCGCGGGCGCGAGCACCTTTTTTGTAAAGGCTATGCTGCACGAGCTCGGCCACTCGATGGGCCTGCTCGACGCGCCGCTCAACGTGACGCAGAGCGCCTGCGGCGGGCAGATCGCGGGCAACACCGTGATGAATCTGGCTTGCGGGCAGAACGATACGCCCAACAACAACCTGCCGACGGATGTCAAGACCTGCGATAACAACAGCGTCAACTCCGAGACTTTGTATCCGGCGACGGGACTGCCGTGTCCGACGCCGACGCCGACGCCGGAGCCCACGCCGCAGCCCGGAGGCTGCAACGGCGTCGCGGACTGGGGAACTTATCCCTCGACCGGATGCGCTTCTGGATTCATCTACTCGGGCGGCGTCTGCACGCGCAGCTCGGCCTTCATGAATCAATGCAATAGATTCGGAAGCTACGAGTTTGAGTCCTGCTCGTGCAGCGGCGGCTGTGCCGAAGGAGGCAGTTGCTCGCCCATTGTCATCGACACGCTCGGCAACGGCTTCGACCTGACCGATGCAGCGAACGGCGTGAACTTTGACATCAGCGGTCTCGGCACGGCGGAACGCATCGGCTGGACGGCCTTCAATTCCGACGATGGCTGGCTCGCGATGGACAGAGACGGCAACGGCGTGATTGATAACGCACAGGAGTTGTTCGGCACGGCGACGCCTCAACCGGGGCCGGAAAGGAACGGCTTCCTGGCGCTGGCCGAATATGACAAGCCCGCGAAGGGCGGAAACGGAGACGGGCTGATTAGTCGGCAGGATGCCGTCTTCACCTCACTGCGCCTGTGGCTTGACACCAATCATAACGGCATCTCGGAGCCAGGCGAACTGCGCCCGCTCGACTCCTTTGACATCAGGAAGATTGAACTTGATTACAAAGAGTCGAGGCGGGTTGACCGCTACGGCAATCAGTTCAAGTGGCGGGCCAAAGTCAGAGATAGCCATAACGCGCAAGTCGGGCGCTGGGCCTGGGATGTGATTCCCATCCACGCTCAATAGCAGTTTAGTCTCACGCAAAGGCGCAAAGACGCCAAGAAAACCATGAAAGCTTTTCTTTGCGTCTTTGCGCCTTTGCGTGAGACTGTCTTTATCTGGGGCGCTTGACGAGGCTCGCGATGACGGCGACGAGTTCGGTTAACTCGACCGGCTTTGGCAGGTGCATCTGGTAGCCTTCGCGCAGCACGCGCAGGCGGTCTTCGGCTCCGGCGTAGGCCGTCAGGGCGACGGCCGGGATCGCGCCGCCGTCCGACGGCAACCGGCGGACGCGCCGGATGAGTTCATAGCCGTCCTCTTCGGGCATCCCGATGTCGCTGATGAGCACGTCCGGCAGAAAGTTTTCGAGCTGCGCCAGGGCTTCCCGCACAGAGCGCGCCGTCAACACTTGCGCGCCGCATTCCGTCAGAGCCACACGCAACATCTCGCACGTATCAGCTTCATCATCGACTGCCAAAATCTTCAGGCCGTCCAGCCTCTCCGCTGATTTGAGCTTGAGCGAAACGCTTTGAGTATCCACACGCCTCTGTGGGACCAGCGTCAACGGCAGCGTCACCATGAAGGTCGAGCCGCGCCCTTCGCCCTCGCTCTCGGCGCGGACGGTTCCGCCGTGCAGCTCGACCAGGTGGCGCACGATGGCGAGGCCCAGTCC
>JAFBAJ010000250.1 GCA_019247865.1 Acidobacteriota bacterium | reverse complement strand
GTCCACCATCGGCTCGACCTGCCGGATCAGGTCCTCTATCTCTTCGTTGGTCTGCTCGATCTCTTCCGTCTTGAGATCATTGCGCAGGTTGATGTGCGCGTTGATCAGGATCTGTTTCGGAGCCAGGTGCATGGTCAACAGCTCGACGACCTCGACGACGTTGGGGTGCTTCATGATGGCCTGCTGGATCATCTCGACGGTCTTCCGCGTCGCGGCCTCGCCGAGCAGGAGCCCGCGCGACGAGCGCGCTAAGGAGAAAGCGACGATGGCGAGCACGACGCCGATTGCCATCGAAGCCAGGCCGTCCCAGTACGCGCCGTCGCCCGGCCCCGAATGATGCTCGGTCAGATAGAGCCCGGCGGCGGCGATGATGATGCCGACCAGCGCCGCCGAATCTTCAAAGAGCACGGTCTTGGCCGTCGGGTCTTTCGACTCCCGCAGGTATTCCCTGAACGTCATCCCCTCGTGGTGCGCCTCTTTCACCTCCTGATAGATCGCCAGCCCGATGGAGCCCGATTCGAGCACGAACGAGATGAGCAGCACCCAGTAAGCCCACGCCAGGTTCTGCGGCGGCTGCGGATGTCTGAGCTTCTCGTAGCCCTCGTAGAGCGCGTAGGTCGCGCCGACGCCGAAGATGAAAATGGCCGCGATGAAAGACCAGAAGAAACGCTCCTTGCCGTAGCCGAACGGATGCTTTTCCGAGGCCGGGCGCTTGTAAAAGCGCAGTCCCAGCAGGAGAAAAATCTGGTTCGTCGTGTCGGCCAGCGAGTGCAGAGCTTCCGCCATCATGCCCGAAGAACCGGTGACGACCGCCGCCGCAAACTTCAAGATAGTAATCAACCCATTGGCAAAGAGTGCGCCGAGCACTGCCAGCATCTACAGTCTTCTCCTCTATACGCGAAATGGTAGCTCCGCCTGGATTATCTGCTAAAAAGCGATGTGAGGCAACGGTGCGTTATCAACAGTAGAGAAAATTGCATTGACAATCCCAGGAGGCGGGCGTATAGGGGCTCAGGCACCTGTTCTATACTCACGAGAAGGAGTCTCAAATGAAAATCCTCAAACGCCACCGTCCGGCAGTTCTCTCATTGCTCCTGACTCTCAATCTGCTCTGCGGACTCCAACTCGTTTCGAGCCGCGCCCGGATCGCACTCAAGCAGGAGACGAAATTACCGCCGTGGAAAGAGAAGATAGTTGCCCCTCAGCGAACAGGTGTTTTCCGAGCCCCTGACACTTCAGCTATGACGGAGCGCGTCATCGAGAACCAGATTCCGTCTCACATCCCGATCAAAGTCGAACTCAAAAACCTTGACCGTGAGCCGATGCTTCACAATTTAGAGGTGAAGGTAACAAATACTTCCGAGAAGCCAATATATCTTCTTGATCTGGAAATCGTCGCGCCGGAAATCGTGCCTGAGAATAATGCTCCGGTTGCGTTTAATCTGACGTATGGGCGGATTGAGTTGGTGAAAGCAGACGAGCTCGTGGGAGTTGATGATAAGCCGATGCAACCGGGCGAGAGCAAAGTCTTCAAGATTATTGCAAATCAGTTGGAAGGCTTTGAAAACTTTCTGGCCGATAGAAGCCATAAGCTTTCAGATCTCAAGTTGCTCTACTTGGAGTTCAATCGCATCAGATATGGAGACAATACGGGCTATAGGGGCAGACTCGGCACTCCATATTCGAGCGCCCGCAGCAGTCCAACCGCGAGCAATCGCTGTGACCCTAAGGACGAAAAGTCACAAAGCGGCATCAATCTTTCCCATGCCCCGCCACAAGATAGTCAGGTTCTGTTACCTCCGCTCTTCTCAGCTCTCAACTCTCTTATCAATCCAAACAATGCGCTCACCGAATCTTTCCCCCTCGGCCTGTGCTGCGATGATCCGCCCGGCTTCGACTGTGTCTATCTCATAGATGACATCTATGCGTGTAATTGTGGCACGGGCGAAACATTTGCAACTGTAGGTTGCAGTAACCCCGCAGGCAGATGCGCGGAAGTCTTTGCGCGCAACAGAGAATGTACTATCCATGGTCACATGTACACCTGTACTGTTTACGACATTGAGGACTGTCCGCCGCCCTTCCCAATCACCTGTCGGAACCCGTACCTCGTCAAATCGGGAACTGACCAGCCCTGTGTAGATTGTTGCAGCTCCAGTCCAATCGTCATAGATGTCGCGGGCAATGGGTTCGATCTCACGAGTGCAAGGGGCGGCGTCAACTTCGACCTCGACACTGACGGGACGGCCGAGCACACCGCCTGGACGAGCGCGGCAGACGACGACGCGTTCCTGACCCTTGACCGCAACGGCAACGGCACGATTGACAACGGCAATGAGGTCTTCGGCAACTACTCGCCGCAGCCGCCGTCCGAGAACCCCAACGGTTTTATCTCGCTCGCAGAGTTTGACAAGCAGGCCAACGGCGGCCATCAGGACGGCGAGATCAACGATGCAGGACTCGGTCTTTAACAGCCTGCGCTTGTGGCAGGACGGCAACCACAACGGCGTCTCAGAGACGGGTGAGCTGCATACCCTGCCGTCTCTTGGTGTCGTCTCGTTAGACCTCAGCTACAGGCCGTCGCGGCACACAGACCAGCACGGCAATCGATTCAGATACCGCGCGAAAGTCTTCGACGCGCAACACGCTCAGGTCGGCAGATGGGCGTGGGATGTCTGGCTGGTGGTCGGAAACTAAAAAGATATTCTGAAGTCTAAGCTCACTTGCGCGCTTTGAGCTTGCCCTGTTGCAGAAAGCCGACGAGCATGCCGCTCGCGTCGATCACGGCGAGCGCGCCGATGCCGTTGCGCTTCATGAGTTCGTTGGCGCGCGCCATCGTGGTCGCGGGCGCGACGAAGAGGAGCGGCGAGACCGGGCGCATCACTTCGCGCGCACGCACGCGCGGCCAACGCTCGCGCGGCAGGGCTTTCAAGTCTTCCAGCGTCAGCACGCCGTGCAGCCGCTGGTCCCGCGCGACCAGAAAAGAGGTCTGCCGGTGGAGCGGGAGAATCGTGTCCACAAAATGGCTGACCAGCACATCCGGCTCGATGGTCACGGGCGCGCTCATCGCGTCCGCCACGGTCGCGCTCTGAAGCCCCTCCATATTTTTGACGACGCCGCTCGCAGCATCGAGCAGGAAGAGCCCGATCAGCACCGTCCACAGGCCCGTGAAGAGATCGTGGCGCGCGAGCACGATGAAGACGCCGAAGGCGATAAGCGCGAAGGCTATGATCTGGCCGAAGCGCCCGGCGATGCGCGTGGCGTCAGAGATGTTGCCGCCTCTGTGCCAGAGAAAGGCGCGCAGGACGCGCCCGCCGTCGAGCGGATAACCTGGAAAGAGATTGAAGACGGCCAGCAGCAGGTTGCCGAAGAAGAGCAGAAAGAAGACGGACGCGGCGGTCGGGTAGCCGATCTTTCCGGCGAAGAGCGCCCCGGCGAAGGCCAGCAGCGCGAAGAGAAAGCTGGCGGCGGGCCCCGCGACCGCGATGCGAAATTCCGCGCCCGGAGTTTCGGGCAAACTGCGCAGCCGCGCGAGCCCGCCGAACGGATGGAGCACGATCTCTTCGGTCTCGATGCCTTCGATGCGCGCCATCAGCGCGTGCGACAACTCGTGCCCGAAGACCGAGAGAAAGAGTCCGAGCGTCGTCAGGATGCCGAGCACGACGGCCACCACCGGATGCGCCGCAGGGAGCCGCGCCGTCCCATGTTGCAGGTTCGAGACGATGAGCCACACCACGAGCGCGAAGACCAGGAACCAGCGATAATCAATCCGCACAGGTATCCCGTACACACGCGCCACCGAAATCTGCTTATGTAAAAACCTGAGAATGTTCACTGAATGCTCATTCATCCGAAACAACAGTTGAGACGTTCCATTAGACGTTCAGGCCCCGCGATTGTTCCTCAATTGAGTCTGTCTCGGAATTACTCAATTGTAATTTTAGTTTGCTGCACGGCGGTCGTGCCCGCGAGCTGGTCTCTGGCAGTGACCTGCAACACGTACGTGCCTGCCGCGAGAGAGCGGAGCGACAGCTCGCCGCCGTAAGCGAGGCGGGACGGATCGCGCCCGGCAATCGGGACTTTGTTCCACGGCGTGGTCAGGACTTGCGTGCCCGCGCGCAGCACCTGCGCCTGCATCTGCACGTCCGGCTGCGTCGCGCCCTTCGCGTTGTAGATAAAGACGACGTAACGAAGCGGAGCATCGCGCGTGAAGTGATGATCGACACTGAACTGCGCCTGCTCGGTCGTGCCCTCCGCGTTTTGCAGGCCGACGATGAGGCTGCTGAGGCTCAGCTTGCGCGCGTTGAGGTTCGGAATCTCGACCCACTGCCGCGCGCTGCCGAGCAGCCCGCTCCGGCTGTCGCGCGCCGCGACGAGGACTTGATAGAGCCCTGGCTGGAGTTGAAAGCGATGGTTATAGAAGACCTTCTGCTCAGACGCCGCGCCCGTCACGGCAGTGGCCGTGGGAGCGTTGAACTTGAGATGCGTCTGAAAATTCCCCGCCGCCTTGCCCTTGTCATCGAAGACGAGTCCGACCACATCAACCTCCGCCACCTGCTTGCCGTCAACCGCTTCATACGCCAGCGCGCCGCCCAGCTCGACCGCGGCCGTGAGCACCATGCCGTGCTCGGGCGTGTCCAGATAGATGGTCGAAAGCTCCGTCGGAATCTCTCTACGGGGAGCGGGCGAGGCCAGAGCTTCACGCAACTGCTCCGGCGGCGACTTCGCCGGTGGAGTTTTGACCACGCTCTTCGCGGCGGCGCTTTCGGCTTTGAGGAACCCGCGCGGCAGACGCACGGTCAGGTCAGGACGCCCGATGATGCGCGCCGTGATGCTCTTAAAATCCCTGCTCGTCTGCTCTTCATTTTCCGGACGCCAGGCCAGCCTGTAATAGCTCGATGTCTCAGCCAGAACCTCCTTCACCCAGGGGCCGAACGTGCTCCGGTTTCTGAGCGCGCGTCCGCCCGTGTCAGCCGCCAGGGCGTTCAAGGCGTCCTGCCGCGCCGGTATCTCGCGCAGGGCGACGCCAGCGAGCCGACCGTTGGCGTCCATCGCAACGTTGTTGGTCGCGTCAAGCTGCCCGTTCCTGAGGCCGCTCGCGTCGATCGTGTAGAGCACGATGCCAGCCCGGAGGGCTGCGTCGATGATCCGGTTGAGCCGCCCGCGCGGGTCTGCATTGCGCGGCCCTGTGTCGAGCAGGAATCCGTCCGAGACGAAGAAGGCGAGCTTGCGTCCGGGCACCTGCGCCGCCGCACGCATCAGCTTTTCGAGCGCGCCGTACGTGCTCGCGGTGACCTCCGCCGCCTGCAGCAGGATGAGACGCGCGCGATTGATAGTCTCGATCTCGCACGAGGTAGTCGAGTATCCGAACGGCGCTCCCTTCTGACATTCCTCGACGTAGTACTTGAGGATGCGCGGGTCTTCTTTGCGCTCGATGGCGAGCGCGGCGTATTCGGTCATCGGCGCGCTCTCGCGCGTCATGTCTCCGGAGTTGTAAGGCTTGTGGACGAGCCGCTTGATGGCCGCGCCGAGCATCGTGCGGCTCTCCGTGAACTGTTGCAGAAAACCTATGTCGCCGCTCGTCGAAGCGAGCAGAACCTGATCGCCGTCGTTCATCTCGTGCTCGACGAACTCGGTCAGCATGCTGCGCGTGCGCGCGATGCTGTCCGGCGAGAGATGCAGGTCGTCTATGAAAAAGATGAGGGTGCGACCGGGATTGTCAGCCGCAGATGAGGGAGCGGCCTGCTTGCCGCCGAGCGGCGACTGCTCACGCGCGCTGCCAGCCCGAACCTGCTCGAAGAAGGAGATGGCCTGCGCCTTTCCGTCCACCAGCAACTCGAACTGCTCGCGCTGCAAACCATCGACGAAGCGCCCGGACTTATCGAAGACCATCACGTCCGTCTGCACGAGGTCCGTCCTGACACGCACGACCTCATCCGTCTGCTCCTGCCCGCTCGCAAACGAGCAGCAACACGCCAACAGCAACAGACAGAGTTTTCGTGTTCGAGCCCGCATGTTCAACTAACTTATTTGCGCCTTGAGTCTTTCTTTGTTTGCGCCTTTGCGCGAAACGTTGATGGTTCGCGCAAAGGCGCAAAGGTCAGACCAAAGCACGCTAACTTTAAGTCTCAAACGCGCTGGCCTCTGAGTCCATCAACGGATGCGGCTCGTTGCGCGTGACGCGGCGGAGGAGGAGCGGTTCTTCGTACATCTGTTCCAGGCCGCGCACGGTGGCGAGGCGCGGCTCGTCGGCGGTGCGGACGGCAAGCTTTGTTTCGCCCTTCATGTATTCCTCCAGACCTTCCATCTGCGCGCCGCCGCCCGTCAGGATGATGCCGCGATCATAGATGTCTGCGGCGACTTCGGGCGGGAGTTCGGCCAGCGTCTCGTTGACCGCCGTTGCGATCTTGCGAATGACCGGCTGCGCGACGGCGTAGACCTCTCCGGCGGTGATCTCCAGCGCGCCCGGGCTGCCGGTCTGCACGTCGCGCCCTTTGACCGTCATCTCGCGCGCGAGGTCTTCCGGCAAGCTGGCGGTCGTCAGCTCCAGCTTGAGGCGCTCAGCCGTGCGCGCGCCGATGGTCAGCCCGCGATGGCGGCGGACGTGGTCGATGATGGCGGAGTTGATGTCGGAGCTGCCGATGCGCTCGGCGCGTGCGTGAACGATGGTGCCGTTGGCGACGACGGCGACGTTGGAGGTTCCGCCGCCGATGTCCACGACGGCCGAGGCGCGCTCGTCATCCGCGCGGACGCCCGCGCCGATGGCCGCCGCCAATCCCTCTTCGACCATGTAGACGCGACCGATGCGCGCGTAGGCTGCGGCGGCCAGCAGCGCGCGCTGCTCGACCTGCGTCACGCCCGAGAGGACGCTCATCACCGCGCGGCGGCTAAAGTGCGAGATGCCGCTTCTCGCTTCGCGGACGAAATGATTGAGCATCTGCTGCGTGCGCTCGAAGTCCGCGACCACGCCGTCCACTAAGGGCGCGATGACCGCGACATCGCGCGCCTCGCGTCCCTGCATCTGCTGCGCCTCGTGACCGAAGGCGATGACCTCGCCCGTCAGGTTGTTGACGGCGACGACCGAGGGCTCGTCGATGACCACTCCGCGCCCGCGCACGGCGATGATCGTCCCGGCCGAACCCATGTCTATCGCCATCGAGTCCGAGACCATCTCACGCAACGCGTTGAAACCCATGAACGCGGCGGTTTTTCCCATGAAAGACATAATTTTTAAGAGCTGTGCTTTGGTCTTTGATGTCTACTCAAACTTGAATTTTATCCCTCAAGCTTGAGTGGCGTGCAAAGACCAAAGCACAAAGACCAAAGACCGTTTTTTATTGCCATTGCACTACGAACAGCGGTACGGGCTGCTCGCGATTTTTGACCTTGATAGCTTCGTGTGGGATGAGCGGATAGCGGCAGACGGCTGCCTGCGAGGCCGCGTCGCTCAGTAAAATCTGGCCGCCCTGTGAGTTTGATTCGAGCCGCGAGGCAGTGTTGACAGTGTCGCCGATGGCCGTGTATTCGGAACGGCGCTCGGAGCCGATATAGCCGACGACAGCCTCGCCCGTGTGGAGGCCGATGCCGATGGCGACCTCCGGCAAGCCCTCTTCGCGCAGGTCTTCGTTGATGCCGACGAGGCGGCGCTGCATGGCGACCGCCGCGTTGAGCGCGTTCGTCGCATCGTCCGGGGTCGCGGTCGGCGCGCCGAAGAGCGCCATCAGGCCGTCGCCCAGATATTTGTCGAGCGTCCCGCCGTGCGCGAAGATGATGTCGGTCATCGCCGAAAAATATTTGTTGAGCAACTGCACGACCTTTTCCGGCTGGGCATGCTCGGAGAGGCGCGTGAAGCCGCGTATGTCCGCGAAGAGGACTGTGATCTTTTGATTGGCCCCGCCGAGCTTAAAGGACTCCGGATTTTCGAGCATCTGCCGCACGACGTATTCGGGCAGGAACCTTCCGTAGTTGGCGCGCGCCACCTCTTCGCGTGCGAGCCGTTCGTGCGCGCGCACGTTCTCGACCGCGACGGCGGTCTGGGACGCGACCGCGCTGATGAGCTCCAGATCGTCCGGCGTGAAGGAGGCGAAAGGGTCTAAGCGATCAGCGTAGATCGCGCCGTGGACGCCAGATTCCGCGATGAGCGGCGCGCAGATGGTCGAGCGCACGCCCTGCGAGACGATGGATTCGACGCCCGCGAACTGCTCGTCCGCGGCGGCGTCCTGCGAGAGGAGCGCGACGCGCTCCTGCATCACTTTGCGCGTGATGGTGCGTCCGATGGTCAGCTTCTTGGCATGCGCTTCGAGCTTCTCGTCGCGCGCCTTCGTCGCAATCGGAAAGAGATGAAAGTCCTGCGCGTCGCCTTCTCCGGTCGGCGGCCCTTCGGCCAGCAGCGCGACGACGCGGTCGGCCGGCGTGACGCGAAAGATGATGTCCGTCGCCTTGGCGAAGATCGCGTTGAGGTCGAAGACGGAGCCGAGCGTCTTGCTCATCTCATAGAGCACTGCCAGAATGTCAGCCTTGCGGCGCAGGTCTTCCATCTCCTTGTCGCGCGAAGAGGTCGCGGCGGTCGGAGGCTTCGAGCGCAGGACTGTTTGCAGCACGTCGTTGGCAGAGATCAGGAGCTGCGTGTGCCCGAGCGGCTTGTCATCGTACCGAACCTCTGCGGTCGCGCGCTCTTCCGGCAACTGCTCGAAGCGGAGCGTGCTCGCGCCGATGGTCACGCGGTCGCCGTTGTTCAGGAGATGCTCAAAGCGCGGCTCGCCGTTGATAAAGACCTTGTTCGCGCTGCGCCGCAGTTGACCGTTGGTGTAGACGCCGTCCACCAGCTTGAACGCGCCCTCATCATTCGTGATGTGCGCGTGATGGCGAGAGGCGCGCGGGTCATCCAGCACGACGCAGTTGTCGGGTGCGCGGCCGATGGTGCAGAGGTTCTGCGGGTTCAACGGATATTCCCACTCACGACCGCTGGCATCTGTGATTTTCAGTAGGGCCATAAAGAGTTCCGGATACGATACTGAGCACTAAATTTTACACTTCATTGGCTGTCGTCTTCAATTTTACAGGCAAACGCGCCCGGAGACTAGCGGGATTGGTCTTTGGCTAAAAAGGTCTTGGGTCTTTGGACTTTGGTCTTTGATGTTTCCCTCAGCTTGCGTTTTATCATTCAAGCTTGAACAGCATGCAAAGACCAAAGACCAAAACCAAAGACCGGTTAATTTTCGACGAAAATTAACCTTGATGTAACCTGCGGTTCATATTATCTCCAGCTTGCGTTCGAAAAGTTAGGCAGTGGCTCTTCCCTACCCTTCGTCGAAAGGATCGAAACATGATTCTACAAAAAACCGCGCGCCTCGCGCTGATCTGCGTCGCCAGCCTCTCTGCGGCGCTCACTGTTTCCGCTCAGACGCCCGTGACGCGCCCCGCTTCAACCGTCGCGGCCTCGATCAAACCAACCGCCGAAGCGAAATCCCCAGAGGCCGAAGAGGTGCAGCGGCAGTTGCGCGAGCAGCAGGCGGAGCTGGAACGCATGCGCGCCATGTTGACGGAGCAGTCGCGCGTGATAGACGAGCTGCGGCAGCGAGTCGAGCAGACCGAGCAGGCCGTCTCCGCCGGCCCGACCGGCCCGACCGGTCTGGTCAAGACCGAGCGCATCGCCGCCACCGATTCCGTCAACCCGGCGCAGGCGGGAGCCGGGACTGCCGACAAGACGGCGCAGACGGACACGGACGCGCGCCTCTCGAAAGTCGAGAAGCAGACGGAGGCGATCTCCAAACAGCTCGGCTCGCTCAATTTCAGCGGCGACATACGCCTTCGCTACGAATCTTTTTACGGTCTCCTGAACGCTTCGGCCAACGGCGACGATCCGACCACCCTCGGCAACCCTTTATCATCGCGGCAGCGCTTTCGCGTGCGCGGACGACTCGCGATCCGCGGGCAGATCGGCAAAGAGTTCGACTGGGGCCTGCGCCTCGCGACCGGGAGCTTTGCCGACAACATCTCCAGCAACCAGACCTTCACGGACTTTTTCAATCGCAAGCCCTTCGCGCTCGATCAGATCTACATCGCGTGGACGCCGGAGCGCGCGCCGGGCCTGCGCCTTCAGGCGGGCAAGTTCGATGTGCCCTGGGTGCGGACTGAGCTGACGATTGATAACGATTTGACGGTGGAAGGGTTCAATGAGGTCTACTCGCGCGGCTTCAAGCATTCGATGTTCAAGAACCTGACGCTCGTCGCGTGGCAACTGCCGCTGCTGGAGCGCAACTCTGCCTTCGTGCGGAACGCCAACGGCACGGTCAACCTTGACGAGTCGCGTCGGGGCGGGCGCGACCTCGCGCTCTACGGCGCGCAAGTTCGCGGGCGCTTCGAGTTTTCGCCCACCACCGCGCTGACGCTCTCGGCCGCAGACCTCTACTGGTCGGGCACGCAGTTCATCTCGCCCGTGCAGGTCTTCGGCAGCAACCTGCTGCTGCCCGTCACGATCACGATCCCGGCGAACGGCACGACGCCCGCGCAGACCATCACGACGCAGGTCTCCATCCCGCGCGACCTGCTCGTCGCGGGCAACGGCAACCTCGGGCTGACGACCGCCTCGAACAACGCGACCAACCGCGACGGGCGACTCTCTTCAGGCTATAACCTCGTAGACCTCATCGGACGCCTGGAGCTGAACGGGAGCAAGCGTTACCCGCTGCTGTTCCTCTTCAACTACACGGTCAACACGCAGGCGCGCGATGTCGTCCTGGCCGGCCCAGGCGGCGCGAACCTGTTTCTGAAGAACAACGAGAACATGGCCTACTGGGCGGAGTTTCAGATCGGGAGACAGAAAGAGCGCGGCGACGTGCAGTTCGACTACGTCTTCTCGCGCGTCGAGAAGGACGCGGTGCTGACGCCCTTCAACGTCTCGGACGCGACGCTGCAATCGGACATGCGCTTTCATCGTCTGAGCTTCAACTACACGGCAGACCCGCGCGTCCTGCTCTCGTTCACGGGCTGGTACACACAACGCCCGAACGGCCTGCTCGGCCCCTTCGCAGTGACGCCTCCCGGCTCGCTCAATCGCGGAACGACGCGCTTGCAGTTCGATACGACGTTCAAGTTTTAAAGCAAGTTTCACGCAAAGTCGCAAAGACGCAAAGAAAAGCTTAATTGACTTTCTTTGCGTCTTTGCGCCTTTGCGTGAGACCGGAACTTAAAGTCGTGTCCTACATTGTTTTTCTCTGTGTCTCTCAGCGACTTCTCTGCGTCTCTGCGTTGAGATGATGCTGTCAAACACTCACCGCAGAGACGCAGAGTTCACGCAGAGCAAGCGCAGAGTGTTGAATTTAGGTCACTACCGAACTTAACATTCCGTACACACTCCGGTAACAATCTGTTAATATCTGGGCGGGGGTATCAACGTGCAGAGCTTAAAACCTCTCCAGGGACATCTCTCGCGCTTCATCAAGGCTGCGTGCCTGCTCGGTCTCCTTGTATCAACGGTATCTGCTGAAACAAAGAACTCTCACCTCATCTGTCGCCCGGAGCTTTCACCAGCGCATCGCACAGAGCTGGCCGAAAAATTACGCGCCATCACCGGCTGGTCGCAACTCGATTTTGACGAAGAAGGCGTGCTGCGCATGGGCGGCGAGATGGAAGCGCACGGAGGCTCAAGGGCTGCGCGCGAGCTGCTCGCGGCTGCCGCAGAGGGACGGGCGCTGATGCTGCTCGAAGACGCGAGCCATCGCGCGGACGTGGTCTTCGCGCGCGTCAACCCCGGCCGCTGGACGAAGGACGGCGCGCAGAAGCCTCCAGTCTATGTGATCCTGATCGACTTCGCGGACTTCCAGCACGTCATCGGCGACGAAGCCGCCCGCGCAGCCTTTAACGAAGGCTGGGCCGTGCTGCACGAGATCGCACATGTCGTGCATGACTCGGCCGACGCGGAAGAGGGCGCGAACGAGCCCGGAGCTTGCGAGACCCTGATCAACCGCATGCGCCGCGAGTGCGGCCTGGCCGAGCGCGCGGAATATTTCTTCGACCTCTTTCCCGGACAGGAGCGCACCGCTTTCACCACACGCCTCGTCCGCCTGGCTTTTGACCTGCAAACACCACAACTCAAGAAGAAACGTTACTGGCTGATGTGGGACGCCAACCTCGTCGGCGGCATCGAAGCTTCAAAGCAGATCGCGGCGAGATAAAGACAAGTTTCCCGCAAAGATGACAAGACGCAAAGAAAGGCAATCCAGCTTTTCTTTGCGTCTTTGCGCCTTTGCGTGAAACTGCTTTTAATTAACAAACAGTTAAGATGACCTTCACCCTGCCTTAACCTCCGCGCGATACCTTGAGCCTTTGAACCACACGCCTTCGATATCGAACCTTTTTCAGAAACTCCACAGGAGGAAGCTTATCATGTCCCCTTTCTATGTTTGGCGGCGCGGCTCGTTGTTGTTGCTGCTTATCTCTGCGCTCGCGGTGCTGCTCTTGACCCACACCACCGGGCGGGCGCAGACCGACCAGGGCCGTATCGTCGGGACGGTGACGGATGCCAACGGCGCGGTCGTGCCCGGCGCGGCGGTCGTCGTCAAAAACATTCGCACGGGCGAAGAGCGCACGGCGACTGCGAGCGACGAGGGTTACTTTCAGGTCGTCGCGCTGAAGGCCTCTTTCTATACGGTCACGGCCAGCGCGCCGAACTTCGCGGCGACGACCGTTAACGACGTGCAAGTCTCCGTCGGGCAGGAGTTGAGTCTGAATCTCAAGCTCAGCACGGGCGAGGTCGCGGCCAACGTGAGCGTGGTCGATTCGTCGGATGGAGCGATGGATCTCAGCTCGGCGCGCATCGGCGCGACCGTCAACCAGCGCGAAGTGGTCGGGCTGCCGAACAACGGCCGCCAGCTCTCGCAGCTCTACCTGCAAGCGCCCGGCTCGGTCAACACAGGCTCCGGCACTTTCGGCGACATACGCTTTTCCGGTCGCGCGGTCGAGCAGAACGTCGTCCGCTACGACGGCATCGAAGGGACTGCGATCATCGACGCTTCGCCCGGCAACCTGAACGGCGAAGTCCCGACGCCGTTCCGCCTCCAATCGAGTCTGGAGAACGTGCAGGAGTTTCGCGCCGACTCGAACAACTACCCGGCGGAGTACGGGACGGGGACGGGCGGGCAGATCAACGTCGTGACCAAATCGGGCGGCAACCAGTTTCACGGCTCGCTCTTCGAGTTCTTCCGCAACGACGCGCTCGACGCCGCCAATTTCTTCGACAACATCATCGGCCAGCGCGCCCCTTTGCGCCTCAATCAATTCGGCGGCAGCATCGGCGGCCCGATTATCAAAAATAAAGCATTCTTCTTCTTCTCTTATGAAGGCTATCGCCTGCGCGCGGGCGTCAACTCCATCGAGCAGGTTCCGGGACTGGCCTCGCGCATCTGCGCCGCGCCCTTCGGCACGGGCACGACCGCGTGCAACGCCGCCATCGTTCCGCTGATTCCGGCCTTCCGCGACCCGAACGCGGTCGTCATCCGCGCGGGCACGGGCGCAGACCTTTTCGATGTCGTGCAGCTTCAGGCCAACTCAAAGGTGGATGAGAACTCCGTCGCCTTTCGCTTCGACTATCGCTTTACCGACAAGCACTCGATGTACCTGCGCTTCTTCCGCGATCAGGGATCGAACGAGCAGCCGGAGGGCGTGACGGGCCGCCGCATCATCATCAAGTCCGTCCCGCAGAACGGCATCGTCTCGCTGCAATCGGTTTTGAAGCCGACGCTTTTGAACGAGTTCAAGTTCGGTTACAACAGCGCCTACTCGCGCATCTACGGCGTCGCGCCGACGGTCAACGGGATAGACCTCTCTGCGCTCTCGATCAACATCACGGGCAGCATCGCGAACTTCGCTCTGCCGGGACAGGGGAGCAACGCGGGCACGGCTACGCCGGGCGGACTGGTGCGTGCCAACAGCGCGACCAACGGACGCGCGCAGCCCTACACGCCTTACTCGCTCTCCTTCATAGACAATCTGAGCTGGACGCGCGGCAATCACAACTACAAGTTCGGCGGAGAGTTTCGCGCCATACGGCTCTACACAGACCGGCTCGGCGGGACGACTTATACCTACTCGAACATCGGCAGCTTTCTGGCGAACACGCCGCAGTCCGTGCAGTTTCTCGGCGACCTTTCCGCGCCGAGCCCGTTCAATAACGGCGCGACCGGACAGCGCTTTGCGAAGCAGGAGTATTACATCGCCTACGCGCAGGACGAGTGGAGGATCCGGCCGAACCTGACTTTGAATTACGGCCTGCGCTACGAATACTATTCGCCGCTCCGCGAGGACAGGAACCTGCAAGTCCTCTTCGACATCAACACGGGGCAGCTCCGCGACCCGTCGGAAGCGGCCTTCAAATCATCGAAGACCAACTTCGGCCCGCGCATCGCCATCGCGTGGTCGCCGAACTACAAGAGCACCGGCTTTTTCGGCGGCGGACGCACCAGCTTGAGAGCTGGCTTCGGCATCTACTACGGCCCCGGCCAGACCGAAGACCAGATTCAGCCGATTGAGAGCGACCGCGTCAGCTCGACCTTTACCAGCGGCGTTGCCTTCCCCTTCAACACGGCCAACGCCATCGCTTTCTTCAACGCCAATCCGAACACGCGCTCTTATCAGCCACGCGCCTACTCTTCCGACTACGAGATTCCGGAGAAGGTCTACCAGTACAGTGTCTCGTGGCAACAGGAGCTGCCCTATCACATGATCGGAACCGTCGCCTACGTCGGGAGCCAGGGACGCAATCTCTTTCTGCGCAGCGTGGCGAATCAAATCCTGCCGGGACAGACGACCATCGTGAACGGCACGGCGCTGCCCACGGGCGTCGGCGTCATCAATCGCACAGACCCTGTGACGGGACGCGTGATCGCGGTCAACACAGTGCGGCAGTTCTCTCTGGTTTCGGGGTCGAGCACCGTGCAGAATCCTTTCGCAGAGGTTGACTACAAGACGAGCGGGGGCTCGGACAGCTACAACGCGCTGCAAACTTCTCTGACGCGCCGCTTCAACACGGGCCTCACGCTGAACGCGCAATACACCTTCGGCCGGAGCTTCGGCAACACGGCCGGCTCGAACGAAGCGCGCACTTCCGCCGCGCTCGAAAACTTTGAAGCCGACCGCGGCTACAACAACTTCGACGTGCGCCACACTTTCAACCTCAGCGCGCTCTACGAGCTGCCTTTCGGCAAAGGTCGCCAGTACGACCTCGGCTCCGTCGGCAACGCGCTGCTCGGAAATTTCGAGGTCGGCGCGATCATCAACGCGCGGAGCGGACTGCCGATTGAAGTCCTGGTCGTGCGGCCCGACGTGGTGATCCAGTGCACGAGCCCGGCCGCCGGATGCAACGCGGGCGAGGTGCGTGCGCTCCCGGCCACGATCAACGCCGCGACGCCGCTCCCGGCGGGCTTTACGGCCGTCATCAACACGCCGGGCGGCGGAGCGACGCGCAATGTGCGTCGCCCTGATTTGATTCCCGGCGTCAATCCATATCTCAACAACGACCGCAGCCTGCTCAATCCTGCAGCCTTCGCCATCCCTGCGCCGGGTACGTTCGGCAATCTGCCGCGCAACGCTCTGCGCGGGCCGAACTTCAGGCAGGTCGACATGATTCTCAACAAGCGCATCAAGCTCTCTGAGACACGGAACATAGAGTTCCGCGCGGAGGTCTTCAATATCTTCAACTTCACGAACTTCGCCAACCCTGCCTCGACCTTGAACAACGCGCTCGGCGTGGGGACGAACCTCCTGCAACCCGGTCAGCCGTTCACACAGACGGCCGCGGGCGGCACGTTCGGGCTCCTCCGGCAGACGGTCGAGCGCACCGTCGGCCTCGGCACGAACCGCCAGATTCAATTCGCTCTGCGGTTCAACTTCTAAGAGCTTTGAGGAGTGGCAGGCTGCAACTTTCCTGTAGCCTGCCACTCCCTCATTGAATTTTTATGATGGAAGCGAACATCTACGACGACGGGAACCTGCGCGTTGAGCACGACAATTATTACGTGGCGTGTGCCGGGCGTTCGATCAAGCTGCCGCGCTCGGAGTTTCTGATCATCTCGCGGCTGGCGCGCACGCCGGAGCGCATCGTCTCTTCGGAGGAGCTCTGGCAGCAGGCATGGGGCGCGCGCAAGCCCTTCAACGCCGTCAGCCTGCACGTCTACATGTATCGCCTCCGGCGCAAGCTCGCGCCCTACGGCCTGCACAACGAGACGATGGTCAACGTCGGCTACCGTTTACTGCCGAAATAGAGCCCTGTTCACAAACATTTCAGGCTTCGTTCAGACGGATGTAACATCGCGCGCCCACAATGGCATGCTTTCCAAGCTCAGTTCCCCAAAGTCAGGAGATGTTCCGGTGATGCCCTTCTCGAAAAAGTTTTCCCGCACGCTCTCAGCCTGCACGCTCGTCTGTCTGGCCGCACTGCTCATCGGTTGTAGCCGCCAGGGCGGCGGCGACGGCGCGGGCGGCTCCGTCCGCTTGCAGGGCGCGGGCGCGACCTTTCCGAACCCGCTCTATCAGAAATGGCTGAGCGAGTACACCAAGCTCAATCCGAACGTGAAGATCGATTATCAATCCATCGGCTCGGGCGGCGGCATCAAGCAGATCAAGGAAGAGACGGTCGACTTCGGTGCGTCGGATGCGCCGATGAGCGACGACGATCTCAAGAGCGCGCGGGGCGGCGAAATCCTGCACATCCCGACAGTGCTCGGCGCGGTCGTCCTGACCTATAACCTGCAGGGCGTCTCGCAGCCGCTGCGCTTCTCGCCGGACGTGATCGCAGACATCTTTCTCGGCAAGATCAAGAAGTGGGACGACGCGCGCATCAAGGCCGACAACGCGGGCGCGGCTCTGCCTGCGGCCGACATCACGGTCGTGCATCGCTCCGACGGCAGCGGCACTTCGGCTGTGTTCACAGAGTACCTCTCGAAAGTCAGCGCGGAATGGAAGGAGAAGGTCGGCAAAGGCTCTTCGCCGAACTGGCCGGTCGGCCTCGGCGGCAAGGGCAACGAGGGCGTGACGGGCACGGTCAAGCAGACGCCGAACGCCATCGGTTACGTCGAGCTGGCCTATGCCGTCAAGAACAACCTGCCGGTCGCGCTCATCAAGAACAAGTCGGGCAATTTCGTCGAGCCTTCGCTTGATGCCGTGACGGCTGCGGCGTCCGAAGCGCTCGCGGCGACGCCCGATGACCTGCGCGTCTCGATCACGGATGGCACGGGCGCGAGCGCCTATCCGATTTCGAGCTACACCTACATCCTCGCCTACAAGGAGCAGAAGGACGCGGCCAAAGGCAAAGCTCTGGTAGACTTTCTCTGGTGGGGCATACACGACGGCGAGCAGTACGCGAGAGACTTAACCTACGCTCCGCTGCCCGCCGAGATCATCAAGCGCGCCGAAGCCAAGATCAGGATGATCGCAAGCGGCGGCAAGGCGTTAAGACAATAAAGTCTCAAGTCCCAAGTCTCAAGTCCCAGGTCGAAGACAGGTTCGTGACTTGAGACTTGGGACCTGGGACTTGAAATTCGGGACTTGATGAGATGATTTCTCCGGCAGATGAGTATGGCGCGCGCGCGCGCGTGTGGAACTGGCGGCGCGCGCTGTCGCCGACCGGGAGTCGCGGCGATGCTGTCTTCCGCGTCTCTTTGCTCTGCTGTGCGCTGCTCCTGCTGGTCATCGTGACGGCGATGATTATCGCGATGGCCTCGAACTCCATGCTCTCGCTCCGCGAGTTCGGCTTCGGCTTTCTGACGGGCAAGACCTGGGACCCGATCAAAGGAGAGTTCGGAGCCT
>JAFBAJ010000246.1 GCA_019247865.1 Acidobacteriota bacterium | reverse complement strand
TCGCCGCGACCTGCGCGTGCATCGGGTTGCCGTAGCGCGTGTAGAACTCCGATGGATGCACCGTTTCGCCCAGCACGGCCAGATGCTCAGGTGAGTCCGCGGCGAAAGTCGAAGTCTGCCAGATCGGCGACGTGACCGCGTGCGTCTCGTCGAGCGCGTCCGCGCCGTGCAGGAGCTGTGTCTGCAAACCCAAGCCCTCTGAATCTGCCGTCATCCGAGATCTCCTTCTTTATCCATAAAATTGTATCAGGACAATTTAGCGATGCACGGGAATTGTCGCTAATATAAAAGGCGACATTGTAACTGTCAATAGAAATTTTGCCGTGACAATCTAATCTCACGCAAAGGCGCTGGTGACGCAAAGGAAGGCAATTAAGCTTTTCTTTGCGTCACCAGCGCCTTTGCGTGAAACTGTTAGAGGCCGTAGGTGTCTCTGAGTAGGATTTCGACGCGCTGGATGACGGCGCGGCATTCGTCTGCGTTGAGCTGCTTGAAGCCTGCGGCCCACGAATGTCGCTCGGCGAAGTCCGGGAACCTGGGAGCCTCGCCCCAGCGCCACGAGGGATGTGTGGCGGTGCGGCTGCGGCCGAGGAGGTGCAGGTGAACTTTCCTGTGTGCTCTGGCCGTCTTGGGACCGGCGGGCTCTGCCTGCTCGTTGAGAGCCCAGTTGCCCGCCTCCCAGTAGTTGATGCAGCCGCCTTCAAGTTGAGGCAGCACGTCGAGCATGGCTTTGCCCGTCGCGGCCACGAGGAAAGACCAGTGGGTCAGCTCGGCCGGCGTCAGCTCGCTTCTCTCCCACACTTCTCGCGCTGGATTGACGATGAGGTTCCCTCCGTCCAGACGGTCGACGAGCACCAGCGTCTCGTCCGGGAGAAAGATGTCTCCGCCGCGACAGGAAAAAAGTTTCGTGCCCACAATGTAACTCCTCAGTCCTCCGGCTTCAGCCGGGCTCCGTAAGTTTTCAGGTACTTCATCCCCGTATCGCACATCACCGTGACGATGGTCGCATCAGGTTCCAGTTGTTCGGCCAGGCGCAGAGCCGCGACGACGTTGCCGCCGGTCGAAGTCCCGGCGAACAAGCCCTCTTCACGCGCCAGCCGCAGAGCCATCGCCGTGGCCTCTTCGGTGGAGACCAGCTCGATCCGGTCGGCGATGTCATCGCGCCAGAGCGGCACGACGAAACCCGCTCCGATCCCGTCGATCTTGTGAGCGCCCGTCTGACCGCCGGACAGCACTGGAGATTCGGCTGGCTCCACCGCCACGATGCGTATCTGTTCATCGTGACGACGCAAGCCTTCAGCGATGCCGCGCAGGGAAGCTCCAGTGCCGACGCTCTGGACAAAGCCGTCGAGGCGTCCGCCCGTCTGACTCCACATTTCCTCCGCCATCGCGTGATAGGCCGCGAGCTGGTCTGTGTTGTTCAGTTGGTCTGTCCAGTAGCTGCCGGGTCTTTCAGCGATGAGGCGCGCGGCTTCGATCATGTCGCGTGTCAGTTGCTCGGTCATGCGCCCGCTGTCGCTGTGCACGACTTGCAGCCGCGCGCCCAGGATTCGCATGTGGTCGAGCTTCTCCTGTGCGAAGGCATCCGAAGAGACTATGTGCAGGGGATAGCCTTTGACCGCGCAGACGAGCGAGAGCGAGACGCCGGTGCTGCCGCCCGTGTATTCGACGACGAAGCCGTCCGGGGCGAGACGGCCGTCCGCCTCTGCCGCTTCGATCATGGCGAGCGCCACGCGATCCTTGATGCTGCCGGTGGGGTTCTCGCTTTCGAGCTTGAGCAGGATGCGCGCGCCGCTCTGTGGCACGATGTGGCGCAAAGGGACGACGGAGGTCCGGCCGATGCAGTCGAGAATGTTGCGCGGCGCTTCGCTCATGAATCTGAAGCCTGTCCCTGAGAAAGACGCGCTTCGGCTAAACGGTCGGCCATGCGATGAGCCGGAATGCCCGCCTCTGCGGCCTGCGAGAGGACGCTTTGCACTGTGTCGTAGATGGCGTGGACTTTGGAGATGGTCTGGTCGCGTCCCCAGCCGAGCAATTCGCGGCAGCCGTTGATGATGCCGCCCGCGTTGGCGACGTAGTCGGGCGAGTAGGTGATGCCCAGCTCTTCGAGCGCGTCGCCATGCCGCTCTTCGCCCAGTTGATTGTTGGCGGAGCCGGTGATGATGCCTGCCTTCAACTGCGGCAGCGTTTCGTCGTTGATGATTCCGCCGAGCGCGCAGGGAGCGAAGATGTCCGCGTCCGCTCCGAAGATCTCTTCGGGCGCGACCGGCGTTGCGCCGAACTCTTCAGCGACACGCTGCACGCGCGCGGCGTCGACATCCGTCACGATGAGACGCGCGCCGCATTCTCGAAGCTCCTTAGCGAGATAGTAGCCGGTGCTGCCGCAGCCCTGAATGGCGACCTTGCGGCCGGAGAGTTCGTCCGAGCCCCAGCGATGCTGCGCCGCCGCCTGCATCGCACGCCGGACGCCGAAAGCAGTCACCGGCGACGGGTTGCCGGACTTGCCCTGAAGCCCCGCGACGTGGCGCGTCTCCTGCCTGACGTACTCCATGTCCGCGGGAGTCGTGCCGACATCCTCCGCTGTGATGTAGAGCCCGCACAGGCTTTCGATGAAACGACCGTGCGCACGCAGGAGCGCCGCTCGCGCTTCGCCCTCGACGCGATTGTCACCGATGATGACGGACTTGCCGCCGCCGAAGGGAAGCCCGGCGAGCGCGTTCTTGTAGGTCATGCCGCGCGAGAGGCGTAGCGCGTCGCGGCTGGCCTCTTCGTCGCTCGCGTAGTGCCAGAAGCGTGTGCCCCCGACCGCCGGGCCGAGCACGGTGCTGTGCACGGCGATGATCCCGCGATAATCGCTCTTAGGGTCGGACCAGAGCACGACCTTCTCATGCTCGGCCGCGGCATACAGCTCGCAGATCTTTGTGCTCGGAGGCTTGTCATCCATACAAGTATGAAAGCGAGGATGCCTCAGCGTGCGCGACAAGTCTTTAAGAAAACGTCAAAAGTTCTTAGGAATTCTCAAGACCCCGGCGCGGCCTCTGAGACATGGAGCTTGAACCACGTCTGGCTTTGCCCAAAAGTACAAGGCTCGCCAGAAAAGTACAAGGCTTGCCCGAAAAGTCCGAAGAGCGGAGGTGTGCTTAGATGAGTAACGCTTCTGCGTCTAATGAATAGCCGTATAATGCTTTTGAGCACTTGTGGCAGAGCATAAATCCTTGCGGAGATAAGGAGCGGCTTATGGAAATGTTTACCGTTTACATTGACGAGAGCTACGGGACAGCTGACGCATATTCCGTTGCCGGATATGTGGCAACGGAAAGTCAGTGGGAGGAGCTGGCGCGGGAATGGCGAGAGTTTGCGCAGCAAGAAGGATTTACCATCTTGCACAAACGCTGCCTCGAACATTTCCAAGATGAATTTAAGTGGGAGGGGTTATCTCAAAAGGAGAAAGAAGCAAAGCGACTTAGAATAAATCAACGGGCTTGCAAGATTATCCTGAGAAGGGTCAACGCTGGATTCTCTGCATCTGTCAAGAAATCTGATTGGCTTGCGATGGACAAGACAGAGATTGCTAAAACATTAGGTACGGGCCTTTACGCTGCTGGCGTTATGTCCTGTATGAAGCTTGTTGTGGCATGGGCACAGGATTTTAACAAACAAGGCGATATAGACTATGTGTTTGAGTCAGGAGCAAATGGTGCCACCGAAGTGACCAGATTGCTTCAAGAGATTTCAAGCGTGGAACCGCTTCGGCAATTTTACAGGCTAGGTAGTTGGGGTTTTGCTCGAAAGAAACCTATAGACGACAATCTCAATAGTGCGGTTATACCCCTGCAAACAGCAGACCTGCTCGCCTATGAGACATATAGGCACGTAGACAACAAACTCCTTGATAGCAACAAACTTAATAAATATGGTAAAGCGTTTCCCATGCGCGGAGCTCTAGCGTGCTTACTACAACAAGATGATCGACTTTCATCTACTGACAACAATCCAATCGTCAAGCCAACCCCCCATTACATGGTGTATATGCACCAAGAGAATCTTCAAGAGTTAAGCAAAATACTTACCAAGCATTTCCAAAATGAAGAATCCCCTTAACCTTCTGACCAGGAGTGCGCCCAACAGATAACAGCACAGAAGATATAGGACATTAGACGTTCTCTATTGCTTATTATCCGAAGGGGCAAGTTCCGCCAGCGGGATAGTCTCCTGCAAGTCAAAGCCTATTTCAACTTGGTTTGGTCTGACGTTAATACGAGTGAAAGATATGCCTATAGTTCTATCACCTAATCTGATTGCAAACGGCAGGGAGAGTTCAAGCGAGCAGGGATATGGAGCATAAAATCTCCCGCTCTGTGAACGCTTCCAATCTTTGAGCCAAACATCAATGTCGCCGAACATGACTTTGCCATTGCATAAAATGTCGGTTTTTATTTGTAGCATCTCTCCGCTCCTTTTGAGGCGCAGAGCATACCACAAACATTTCGGGCAGAAATCTATCTTGCCCGAAATGTCATGTAACTTTTGCACTTTTCGGGCAAAGTCGCTGCATCCTACTTTTTCGCAGGCTTGAGCTCCCACAGGACGTTGACGATGACCCAGCGCCCGTTGAATTTCGCCACCTGCAGATAATCTATCCAGTCTGTGGCGACGACCTTGACGCAGCCTGCGTTCTCGAAGACATCAAGGATCGTGACATCCTTCTGCTGCCGCTCCTTTGGCGTCTTCGTGCCTCCGCCCGCCTTCGTCCTCTGCACGAGGGTCATCGCGCCCATGCTGTCCAGGCGGCTCGTCCCGGACTGTGCGTCTGTCCGCACGATTCTCTTCGCCAGTTCCGGGTGGAGGCTGCGCTCCATACGCTCGGCGTTGCCCTCGTACCAGCCTTCGATGTAGTCGAGCGCCGTCTGTTTGATGGCGGCGGCATCGGCGGCAGAGGCCGTCCCCTGCGCCTGCGCCTCGGCGCAGATGATGGTCATGATGAATACTAACACTATGCTAAGCCTGAGCATTAGCAACTCCTTTCAGGAAGATTCAAAAGTTGCAAACGACTGCGGCAGTATGCACAATTCCGGCGGGCGGCGTAAGTACGCACAATTTTGTGTGGTGGTAACAAACGTGATACTCGGGAGAAAGCGGCAGATGCGACATCGTAGCTACGACGTGCAGTTCGGCTGCGCGGTCGAGGCGGCGCTGGAGGTCATCGGCGGAAAGTGGAAGGGCGCGATCCTCTATCGGCTCCTGGACGAAAAGAAGCGCTTCAACGAGCTCAAGCGTTTCTTCCCCTCGCTCACGCAGCGCATCCTGACGCAGCAGCTACGCGAGCTGGAACGCGACGGCGTCATCAGCCGCAAGGTCTACGCAGAAGTCCCGCCGCGCGTCGAGTACGCCCTGACGGAGTTCGGCCGCAGTCTGGAACCCGCGCTCAGAATGCTCAGCGAGTGGGGCGCGAAACATGTGGATGAGATCAGGCAGAACAGGGAACAGGCCGCCGCTTCGCGTTCGGATTAAACGGTAGTAGGTCAATTCCAAAAAACAGTTTCGCGCAAAGGCGCAAAGACGCAAAGAA
>JAFBAJ010000193.1 GCA_019247865.1 Acidobacteriota bacterium | reverse complement strand
CGCTCGCGTGCACACAGCCCTCTGCGGCACAGCAGAAACGCAAAGCGCGCAAGCCTTCGCCGACCTCGCGCGTCGCGCCGCCGCCGCGCGCCGTCGAAGAGATTCCGCAGGCGTGGAAGGAGTTCACGCCGCCGGACGGACGCTTTAAGATTTTCCTGCCGGGCACGCCTGAGCCGGATCACAGCTCCGACCCGGACGGGGCGCGCAACTTCGGCCTGACCACGACAATCGCCATTTACGGCGCGGGCTACAAGGACTTTCCGGCAGAGGAGCAGGAGAATCCGGACTTCGGCCGGAACCTGCTCAACCTGACGACCGAGAACATGTCGCGTGTGCCCGACATCGAAGTGGTCTCGCAAACAGAGATCAAGCGCGCCGGTTATGCCGGACGCGAGTTGCGCTTCAAGCTGCCCGAAGACGGCATCTACGTCGACCGCATGCTCTTGGTCGGCGGGCGGCTCTACCAGCTCAGCATCGCCATCAGAGGCTACTACTCGCCGACCGCGCGAAAGGGATTTTACGATTGGCTGATCGCCAGATATTTAGAATCGTTCGAGCTGACACCTGAGAAGTAATGTCTTTAGAATTTGCCGTCGAATATCCATGCACCCTGCGCGCGCGTTATGAGGAGAAGCACCTGCGCGCGTGGGGACGCCTGAGCAGCATTCACACGCGCCTCACGACCGGCGACACGGCCGCGCCCACGCCCGACAAGCTGCGTTTCGTCGAAGACGCGCGCGCCGAAGTCGAGCTGATGCAGGAAGAGGCCGTAGCGTGTCGCTCGTGTCCGGCCTGTTTGCCGCAGGAGCAGGCGGGCGAAGGCGAGTCCGTCGGCTGCCTCGGGCGCATCAGTTATCCCATCGAAGCGCAGTTTGAAAAGTTCCTCGCAGACCGCGTGCAGCTCGCGCTCGACACGCTCGATAAAGCAGACCAGCCGCGCCTGATGCTTCTGCTGATTGATCCCGAATCGCCTTTTGACGGCGAAGCCTCGAAGGAGCTCCGGCGCGTGACGACCAAAAGCGGACTCAGGTTTTTCGAGCTGCGCCTGCCGATTCGCCTCACGCGCGAGGCCGCGCACCTGACGACGGATAACCTCTTTGACCTGCTCGCAGGTTTTCGCTCCGAAGATTCCGCGACGACGACCTACACGCGCGAGTTCCCTTACGCGGCGACCGCAGACTACTACGACTTCCTGGACTTTATCCTGCGCAACGACCTCTCGGCATCAGAGATCGCGCGGCTCCACGCGCGCGGCCACAACTACGCACAGTTCCTGCGCCTCCTCGCCGCGCTCGAACGCGCCGAAGCACTCAACACTCGATTGTTGATTGATTAACGGATGTTCTAAACCAGCGGCGATGTTTCAGCCCCGTCGGAACGAGATGTTTTGTCTTAGCTCCGGAGGAGCGAAATGTTTTGTCTTAGCTCCGGAGGAGCAAGATGTTTGTCTTAGCTCCAGAGGAGCGAGATGTTTATAGCCAACGGATCACAATTCAAATTAAGCTCCGGAGGAGCGACATGTATCTACAGAAGATGTCGCTCCTCCGGAGCTTAAACTTGTGTCGAGCGGCTCAGGCTATAAACATCTCGCTCCGACGGGGCTGTGGCCTGAACTCGAACTCACGTTCCTTTAGATCATAACTCGTCGAGCCCGTCGCTCTCTTCTTCCGCTTCCTTCTTCTCGCCGCCCGCGCTCTCTTCGTCGAGGCGGCGCAGCGTGTCGAGGATGAGGTTGGTGTTGCTGGCGGCCGTGATCTTGGCCGGGAAAGGTTGCGCCGAGCGTGCGAAATCGAAGATGCCGCTCGTCATCTCGACCGTCCTCTGAAAAGCGTCTTCGCCCATCAGCTCTTCCGTCTCCGCGTCCACGATGCGCCCTTCGTTGAAGAAGATGCGCCCGGCGTTCGCGTCGCCCGTGATGACGAGCACGCCGGTCAGGCGCGTGTTCTCGATGACCTGGATGGCGTCGAAGAGGCTGATCAGCGAAAGGTCTCCGGCGAGCGTCACGTCGCGGCGGCCTCCGGCGGCCACTCCGCTCGGGCTGAGGTCGGGGCGACGCGCGCGCCGGATGGCTTCGAGGCCGGAAGCGATGTTGATGCGCGCGTCGAGGCTTTTGGCTTCGAGCAGGCGGTCGTAGGCGGTATCGAATTCGTCGCGCTCGATGTAGAGACTGGCGAGCGCGAGGCACTGGCGCGCGCTCTCTTCCGGATGCTTGTTGGCGGCCGCGACCTCGCGCAGCCGCTCGCGCAGGCGAATCGAGCGCGGATGCCTTTCGAGCGCCGTGCGCAAACGCTTGATGGCGCGCTCCGGCGCTTTGTACTTGACGAAGAGGTCTGCATCGAGCAGCGCCGTCTCGATCTCTCCCTCGGGAACGGCTGCTTCAGGGGTTGGCTGCGCGTCTGTCATCGGCTTCGTGTCTGGCATCGAATTAAACTCCGTTTATCCACCGCCAACCAGAGTTTAGCATAAAGGACGGGCGCGGATACATGCGTCATTTCTGTATCCGTCGAGCACGAAATCGTATGACTTTGCGCTTGCCCGTTCGGGAAAGAGCATTTCACGTGTGAGACGTGCGGGGCGGAATGCGCGCACCGAACTTCAACCATGCTCTTAAAGCTTTCCTCTTAAACTCAAATCTGTTTGCTCTTACGCGCACGGCGCATTTCTGTACGCAATGGACAAAGCGCCGGCCGATTTTTTTCTCGCACGCGGGCGGCGATCTGGCATGCCAGATGCTCTATGGTCGGCTGAGAAGATTGTAAACGCGGCTTTGAAATCCGAGGCGACGGCTTCTCAGAGACAGCCCAGAGTTTTTCCCCCGATACAATTTAGAGACTGACTCTTTAGAGGAGAAGTTTTTCTATGTACGACGAACTCGCGCTCGAAGCTGCGAACGCAGCAACTCTGCGGCTGGTGTCCGGGAGCTGGGCCAGTTACCTGCAACGCGCTCTGAGCATTTTGAAGACCGCCGGGCAGACCTGCAAGACCGACCAGACTGAAGCTCTGATCAAAAGATTCAAGCGCACGCGTCCGGACACATATTTTCACAGCGTGCGCGTGTGCCGGTTCTCGCGCGCCATCGGTCGCGCCATCGGTTTCGATGCAGCACGCCTCAAGCAACTTTCTTACACGGCGCTCCTGCATGATGTCGGCAAGATACTCGTGCCCGAAGCCGTGCTCAATCGCCCGCGCAAACCGACGCGGACGGAGCTTTTCATTCTCCACAAACATCCGACCTTCGGCGCGCT
>JAFBAJ010000185.1 GCA_019247865.1 Acidobacteriota bacterium | reverse complement strand
ACGGGCCGGGAAGCGCCGGTTGAACCACGTGCCGACATCCGTGCGCGCCAGCTCATTTGATGAAAGCTCCGCGATAAGACCTTCTTTGAGTCCAGTGCGACGGAGCGTTGCATCGTGAATCACGACGGGCACGCCGTCGCGCGCGAGCTGCACGTCGAACTCCACGCCGTCCGCGCCATCGGCCATCGCCCGCTCGAACGCGACCAGAGTGTTCTCCGGCGCGGCGGCCGACGCGCCCCTGTGGCCGATGATTAACAGAGATGGTCTTTGTTCTTTGTTCTTTGGTCTTTGCACGGGATGCAACATTGAGTGAAATAATTCAAGTTGAGTAAGACATCAAAGACCAAAGGCCAAAGTCCTAAGACCGATTCATTGAGCTTCTATAAATCCGATAGTCGAGTTCTGCAAAAATGTTGTCGCGGCGCTCCATCTCGGCGAGGCGCTCTGCGTCGATGGCGGCGCGCTCGATCTCTTCGGCGAGGGCGTTGAAGCGGCGGATGTGCGAGCGAAAGCGGCGCGAGGCGTATTCAACCGTCGTGCCCTGATAGATCTGGAAAGCCCAGTCGCTCGATTCCGCGAGCAGCAGTTCGCGCGCGGCCTGATTCAGAGCGCGGTGCGTCAAGGCGTCCGGCGCGGTGTGACGATTGGCGAGCTCGGTCAGGCGTGCTTCGGCTGCGTGCTGGTGCGGATACATCCACGCGTTCGCCTCGTTGAGCCAGACCTTGTAGTAACCCTCTTCGCCCCACGAAGAGGCGCTGGGTTGCTGCGGCTGAATCGGGATGCCGGAATCAAGAAAGTCGCCGGGCGTGATGGCTGCGATAGCTTCCTTGTCGTAATAGAGCTTGCGAAAGACGAAGTCCAGGAACTGCGGCCCCTCGAACCACCAGTGGCCGTAGAGCTCCGCGTCATAAGGCGAGACGACGAGCGGCGGTCGTCCCTTGAAAGTCTCGCGCAGGCGCGCGGCCTGCTTGATGCGTTCGTTGATGAAGTGGCTGGCGTCAACGGCTGCACGCTTGCGCGCGGCCAACGGGTCGTAGGGCAGCTTGTCAGGTTGCGACACATCCTTGCCGCTGATGCGATGATACTTTAAGCCGAGGTGTCGCCGATTGCCGTCCGCGTGCAGGTGCGGCAGCAGGTAATCGAGCGGCGCATCCCAGCCGAGGTCACGATAGAACTCGCGGTAAGACGCGTGGCCCGGATAGCCGATGACGGAACTCCAGACCTGCTGGCTCGTCTCCAGGTCGCGCGCAAAGACCGCGACGCCGTTCGGGCAGCGCACGGGCGCGTAGACGCCGTAACGCGGGCGCGGCTCGCCGTACAGGATGGCGTGCGTGTCCGAAATAAAATATTCGATGCCAGCGTCGGCGAGAAGCTCTTCGATGCCCGGCTCGTAGGCGCACTCGGGCAGCCAGATGCCGCGCGGTTGGCGGCCGAAATGCTTGCGATAGTTGTTGACTGCGACCTGCACCTGCGCGCGCCGTGCTTCGGGCGTCGAGATGAGCGGGAGAAAGCCGTGCGTCGCGCCGCAGGTGATGATCTCGACCACGCCTTCGTCCTGCAATTCGCGGAAGGCGCGCACCAGATTGCGCCCGTACCGCTCATTCCAGAGCCGCCATGCAGCGCCGAGCGTGTCCACGTACATCTGCGCCGCCGGCAGATACTGCGGCAATTCGCGGCGCGTCCGCTCGACCTCTTTGCGCGCGAGCGTGAGCAGGTTTTCGAGATGATGCGAGTAGCGCGTTTGCAGGAGCGTGTCCGACAGCATCTCGCACAAAGGGGGCGAGACGTTCATCGCGAGGCGCGGCGCGGCCCCGCTCTCATGCAGGCTCTGAAAGATAAAGATGAGCGGGAGGTAGACTTCCGTGATGGCTTCGTAGAGCCAGTCCTCCTCCAGGAATTCGGGATGCTCCGGATGGCGCACGAAGGGCAGGTGCGCGTGCAGAATGAGACTGAAGTAGCCTAACGGATTCATTTCGACTGGTCTTTGTCCTTTGGTCTTTGTCCGCCAACTCAACCTTGAG
>JAFBAJ010000138.1 GCA_019247865.1 Acidobacteriota bacterium | reverse complement strand
GAGACTTTCTCTTTGCTTATTTGGCCGTCACAGGCCGCAGTTCGCTGCATATTTCGCGGCTTTGCCTGCCGGGGGGTTGACTCGTGGTCGGAAAGATGAAAGGTTCGGGCACGAGGGCGCAGACTATCTTGAGACGCGACGCAGATCCAAAGAGCGGGGCGATGTTGTTCGCGGGGCGGCGGCCGTGGCTGCTGACCTGGGGCCTGAGCTTCTGCTTCTGGACGGCGCTCGGCCTGCTCTACACGAGCCAGCTCTACATCGGGCTCCGTCTGGAAGGGATGAATCATGCGCTCTGGCGGCTGCTGTTGTGGCAGATGGTGGGCTGCTGGTACGGCTGGTTTGTCTTCACGCCGCTCATCCTCTGGTTAGGCAAGCGCTTCCCCATCGAGAGGTCTACCTGGAAGCGCCACCTGCCGCTGCATCTCTTCGCGTGCTGCCTGCTGGCCCTGCTCCACTCGGTCTTCTTTATCGAGATGACGCTCCTCATCAAGCCCTACGATGAGATGATGCGATACAAGCCTTTCCTGAATCTGCTCTGGGTGCGGCTGGCGAGCGAGTTTCATCTGGAGCTGATCGTGTACGGCATGATCCTCGGCATCGGCTACGCGTTCTCGTACTATCGCCGTTTCCGCGAGCGCGAGCGGCGCGCGATGCAGCTCGAATCGCAGCTCGCACAGGCGCAGTTGCAGGCCCTGAGGATGCAGTTGCAGCCGCACTTCCTCTTCAACACGCTGAACGGCATCGCGGGGCTCGTGCGCGACCAGAAGAACCGTGCGGCGGTGAGCATGATCGCGGGACTCAGCGACCTCTTGCGCCACACGCTGGAGAACGCTGGCAAGCAGGAAGTCCCCTTGCGCGAGGAGCTGGAATTTCTGGAGCTTTATCTGGACATTCAGCAGATGCGCTTTCCAGACCGCCTCAAAGTGCAGATGCAGATCGCGCCCGAAGCGCTCGACGCGCGCGTGCCGAACCTGATGCTCCAGCCGCTCGTCGAGAACGCGATCCGGCACGGCATCGCGGAGCGCGCGGCGACCGGCACGGTGGGCGTCAGCGCGCGACGCGAGAACGGGCAACTGGAGCTCAAGGTCTACGACGACGGCCCCGGCCTGCGCACGCAGCGGCGGCCGGAAGAGGGCGCGGGCATCGGCCTCTCAAACACGCGCGCCCGGCTGGAGCAGCTTTACGGCGAGCGCTATCGCTTCGACGTGCAGAACCGCGCGGAGGGCGGAGTCGAAGCCGTCATCAGGATTCCATTGCAACTCGCGGCGGAAGAGAGCTGACAGGCACGATTTGGAGAGAAAGAGCAAAAAGATCAGAGCCCTCATCGTGGACGACGAGCCGCTGGCGCGCCGCAACATCCGCCTGCTCCTCAAAGACGACGCGGAGATCGAGCTTTTGGGAGAATGCGGCAGCGGCGCGGAGGCCGTCAGCGTCATCAGCAGGCAGCCGCCCGACCTTCTCTTCCTGGATATCCAGATGCCCGTCATGAGCGGCTTCGACGTGCTCGCGCAGATCGACGCCGCAGAGATTCCCGCCATCATCTTCGTCACGGCCTATGACCAGTACGCGATCAAGGCGTTCGAGGTGCACGCGCTCGATTATCTCTTAAAGCCTTTCGACGACGCGCGGTTCGAGAAGGCGCTGCAACAGGCCAAGGCGCAGATCGAGCAGCGCGAGATCAACCAGCTCAGCCGGCGGCTCGTCGCCCTGCTCGAAGACCGCGACGCACAGCCCGCGCGCGTGCGCTCCTCCGGCTACCTCTCGCGGCTGATGGTCAAATCCGCGAGCCGCGTCTTCTTCCTCAAAGCGGATGAGATCGACTGGATCGAGGCCGCTGACTACTACGTCAAGCTGCACGTCGGGCGCAAGAGCCACCTCCTGCGCGAGACGATGAGCGAGCTCGAAGCCAAGCTCGATCCCGAAAAATTCCTGCGCATCCACCGCTCCTCCATCGTCAACCTCGACCGCGTCAAAGAGATGCACCTGCACTTCAACGGCGAATATCTGGTCATCCTCCACGACGGCACGGAACTCAAGCTCAGCCGCAGCCGCCGCGAACAGTTGCAGCAGCTCCTCAACGCCGGCAGCAGTTAACAAAGCGAAAAAGGGTGTAGGGAATAGGGTGTAGCAAAGACCTCTCTTTTACTACACCCTATCCCCTACACCCTCGTTCACTTGGCGACTTGGTGTGAGCTATTCCCCGCTTCCCTTAGAGAGACTTGAGGAACTTAAACAGTTGCGCCTTCTGCGTGGTGGAGAGGGCCTGGAAGGCCGTGCGGCTGGCCGTGGCCTGGCCGCCGTGACGCAGGATGGCTTCGCTGAGGGTGAAGGACTGCGCGCCGCTGTTGGTCGGGGGGCTGCTGGAGCCGCCGTCATGCATCAGCCGATCGCGCGTTCTGAGTCCCCACAAAGGAGCCGTCCGCACCATGTTCCGCGTCAACTCGCCGTTGGTTTCAACGATGCCGTCTCCGGTTCCGATATCGTGCAGGAGAAAGTCGCCGAAGGGATGGAACGTCTTGTTGGCGAGATGCGTGGTCACGGTGAACGTCCCGCCGTTGAGGACTGTCCCCGCGACGGGCGTGGTCGTGATCGAGCGCACGTGACAGACCGAACAGCTCAGGCTGTCGAAGAGCGCCGAGCCGGGGTCTGTCGCATCATCCGGGACGAGATTGCGGTCACGCGGCGGAGCCTTGAGCGAACGCATGAAGCGCGTGAAGGCTTCGACATCTGCGCCAAAGCCCTGAGCACCTCCGTCGTCCTCCGGGTCAGGCAGCACCGGATCGAAGCTCATCACGGAACGTCCCAGCGAGCTGGACTCGTTCGGTTGTAAGGGGCTCGTCACCCCAACCTCGCCCAGATAAGCGAGCGCTGAAAATGAGAGCAGGCTGGCGACTGAATCCTTCCAGCCGAAGCGGCCGATGCGCGTCTGGCTCGGAGCTTCCAGGAGCGGCACGGAGATGGCCGTCCCGCGCATGTCGAGGGGCTGGCTGTCGCGTATGGCGAGGAGCGTCGAATCGTCCGTGGCCTCCACAAAGCCGTCGCCGAGCAGGTTGAGCGAAGAGCGGAAGGTTCGGACATCTTCGCCAAAGTCCGGCGACCACTGCGGGTTGGTGTAAGTGGCGAAGCCCTGTTTGAGGAGCAGCGTCTGGTTGTTGCCGTTCGTCGCCATGATGAAGATTTTGAAGCCGCCGCTGACGCGCGTGCTCTGAAAAGCGATCAGCTCTCCGTCGGGCGACCACGCCGGGGCGCTGTCGTTCGCAGAGTTGTTGGTGAGCCGCGTCTGGAACGTGCCGTTGATCCGCATGATGTAAATTTCCGAGTTGCCGTCACGCGTGCTGCCGAAGGCGATCCACTTGCCGCCGGGCGACCACGAAGGATTGCCGTTGAAGAAGAAGCCGGTCGTGTTGGTCAGGTTCGTCTGGCCGCTCCCGTCCGCAGCCATCACCCAGACATCCGTCTGCGCGCCGTTGCGCAAACGCTGAAACGCAATCGACTGGCTGTCCGGCGACCAGGTCGGAAAGTCGTTGCCGCCGATGCCGTCGTTGGTCACATTCGTCTGCGCACTACCATCCGGTTTCATCGTCCAGATTTGAAAGCCGTCCACGCTGTTGTTGGCGAACGCGATGCTCGCCCCGTCGGGCGACCAGACCGCGTGGATCGAAGAGGAGGTCGGGTTACTGGTCAGCTGCGTCAGGTTCGTGCCGTCCACGTTCATCACGAAAATCTGCTTGATGCCGCTCACCGCTTTGGAGAACAGAACCTGCCGCGCGTCCGGCGAGAAGGAAGCGAAGTTGACGCCCGTCGGGTCGTTGTTGATCTCGCCGTACTGGCCGCCGTCGAAGCCCATCAAAAACATCTGGTCTGCGTTCTTCGAGCAGATGATGCGCGAGCCGTCGGGCACGCGCTCCTGTATCTCGGCGTTGATCGCACGCGCCTGTATGAGCGAGCCGCCGGGCGCATCCACAAACGTCCCGTCGGGCGCGCTGTGTCCGGCTCTTAACTCGAAGAGCTGGCTGATGCCGCCCGTCACAGGGTTCTGGTGACACTCTGCGCAGGACTGCGCGTTGTAGACCGGGCCGAGGCCAGTCTCCGGCGTGTCCCGTTTTTCAAAAACCGTTTTGTCTCCGACGAAGGTGCCGGGGGCGTTCGGGTCCGTGCCCTGATCCGTAAAGCCGTTGGTCATGTTATCGAAGGCCGCGGGGGCTTCGGTCGGGCCGGATTGACTCTTCACGGTGGGCGTCAGCCAGAGCGAGACGGTCAGCGCCGGGATGAAGAGAGCCAGGATAAAGAGTTTGAGAAACTTCATATCTACCTCCTGAAACTTGTCCGCTTCTCGTGCGAAAGCGGAGCGGGGTGATGGCTCGGGTGCGAGCCTTAGAGTGCCAGCAAAACTGTGCGAGGGTTCGCGCTGGTGCGTGTGTTGTGAAACAAGAACGAACGCCGCAGTCGGGGGGTTTGAGCCGCGCGCCGATCATGAAAAAGGTTTGCGTGAGATTAACAGGAGCGGGGCTCTTGTTAACAGAAAAGTGCGCCCTCTGGTGAAGTTGACGGCGGGCGACGCGTTGGGGTGTTACGCGCGCTCGTCTTTAGTTTATTGTGATTCGGAGTGTCAAGGGGGACGAGCCGCAATCTACTCGCATTGCACAGACGAGTCAAGAAAAATTTGGGAGCGGTTCAATTGCTGTATAATCCCGGACGTTTCTGCAACTCGACAGGAGAGGAAAATAAACTTAAATGCTCTGGCGGATGATGCTGACGTTACTGTTCGTACTCTGCTGTGCGCCGCTCGCGGCTGCGCAGAATGAGGATCAGCCGGAATTCAAGATGCCCTGCGCGCAGGTCCTGAAGCTCGGTCTGAACGAATTCATGGACGTGTACGGGGAGAAGACCGCGGACTATTCGACCCTCGGAATGAAGCAGGGTTTCTCTTATTACGCAGATTGCAAGCGTCCGGCCAACGACGAGCTGGCGCAGCATCTCTCGCCGGAGAGGCGCAAACAGGCCGACGCGGTGCGTGACGAACTCCAGAAGATGGGGAACGCCGCGTGGGATTTGGCTTACATCTCGGCCGGCGGCGGGACGATGTACGCGCTCCTCAAGGTCGGCGCGTATGCCACACGCGAAGACTCCATGACGAAGCTCATCACGGCTCTCGGCAACGAGCGCGCACAACCGGCCGCACGGCGACGTGTGGCGGCGAGCCTCGCCAAAGCCAGAAGACTGCTCGTGCACTGGGCGCACATGCCCAAGATCGAAGTCTACGGCGAGGAATCGCTGGCGGAAATGCAGCAGCAGTATCGCGATGAGGTCAAAGAGGCGCAGGCCGCCTTCGACCGGCTGCAGGCACTGATTCGCGTGCTGCCGGACGCCGCCGCCGAACTCGTCGCCAAACAGGCCGCCGAAGAGCTGGATGCAAAGATCGACAGCTAAGCCGCACCTCTCCGTATGCACTTTTCTTTTCGCATCAGAGTTCGCTTCGGCGACGCAGACCCGGCCGGGCTGGTCTACTATCCGACCATCTTTCATTACTTTCACATCGCGATGGAAGAGCTCTTCCCGGCGCGCTGCGGCATCACTTACGCGCGCCTGATGGCGGACGAGCGCCTCGGCTTTCCGACCGTCAGGACGGAGACGGAATTCCTGATCCCGCTCGTTTACGGAGATGAGGTCGAAGTGTCGATGAGCGTCAGGCAGCTCGGGCGCACGTCCGTCACCTTTGAGTATGAAGCGCGGCGCGCAGAGGACGGAGCCGTCTGCGCACGTTCCGCACAGGTTCACGTCTGCATGAACCTCGACACGCGCCGCGCCGTCCCGCTTCCTGAAAGATATCGCGCAGCTTTTACTTTGATGTCCTGACCAGTCGAAAGCCGATGTATTTCTCAAAGCCGCCCGGCCCGCTGATGCCGCGATGCGTGGAGCGCAGGTAGGTGTCCGGAGAGTCACGCCGGTTCGAGTTGTAAGCGCCGCCGCGATACACGCGGGACGTGCCGGACGATGGCCCCGTCGGGTCTGTGACAGCCTCTTTTGGATAAGTCCCGTACCAATCTGCAACCCACTCCCAGACATTCCCGTGCATGTCATACAAGCCCCATGCATTCGGCTGCTTCGTCCCGACCGGATGCGTTTTGTCACCGGAGTTCTGAGCGTACCATGCCAGATCATCTATCTTGCCGGCGTAATCTCCCGTCGTCCCGGCACGGCACGCGTATTCCCACTCAGCCTCCGTCGGCAAACGATACTGGTATCTGTCATCCTTCGCGTTCAGCCTCCCGATGAATTTCTGCGCGCCATCCCAGCTCACCTGCTCCACCGGACACTGTTCGCAGTTCTTATTATCGGAGGTGTTGCTGTCCATCACCTGCATCCACTGCGCCTGCGTGACTTCATACTTTCCGAGATAGAAATCTTTGCTGATCGTCACGCGGTGCGACGGCTTCTCGTCCGTGTCGCCATTCTCAGAACCCATCGAGAAGCTGCCTGCCGGAACCCGTACGAACTCTATCCCGAAGCCATTCTTCAGCTCGCGCGCAGGATCAGCGCCGGATGAAACGTCTCCGCTCTTCCGGTTGATGAAGGTCGCCACCAGGATACTGAGCAGGAACAGAATCAGGAGCGCGCCAAACGCCAGCGCCGTACGCCTGCGCTCAGCGGGGTCGCGCCGAGCGACATTTTTCCGGGCGACCTCTCTCTGCGGGTCATCGCGCGGCGCGCCCCTGCGCCCGAACCGGCGCGCGACCAATTGCGCCAGTTGCGCGGGCATCGACTGCTCCGGCAGAGTCTCCGGCGCGGGTTCGGGCAGCTTTTCCGTGAGGTGCTGTTCGGTCGGCTCCGTGATCTTCCTGACGGTGTCGGCATCCAAAACTTCTGTCGGAGTCGAATCGGCGGATGGCTCACGGAGCGGAGCGGGCACGGTCGCGCCGGACGTTTGCAGCGCCGCGCGCAGCTCGCGCCCAAGCTCCGTCGCGTCGGGCTGCCGCGCCTTACGGTCTTTGGCGAGCGAGCGCATGATGACCGCTTCGAGCGCCGGAGGAGCATTCGCGCTTTCGGGCAACGGCGGCACTTCATCGAAGAGATGCCGCGCGATCAATCCTGTCGGCGTCTCGGCCGTGAAGGGCGGAGCGCCCGCCAGCAGCTCGTACATGATCGCGCCGAGGCTATAGACATCCGCGCGCGCATCCAGAGCTTCGCCGCGACACTGTTCCGGCGACATGTAATACGGCGTGCCGAGCACCATGCCGGTGTTGGTCAGCGTCGTCCCGCCCGCCGCGTCCCGCAGCTTGGCGATGCCGAAGTCCACGACCTTCACGCTCTCGCGCTCGCGGTCTTCGTCCGGCCCCGTCACGATCATGTTGTCCGGCTTGAGGTCGCGATGAAAGATGCCCTTGCGATGCGCCGCGCCGACTCCGGCGCAGATATCGCGCATCAATGAGACGGCGCGCTCCGCTCTCAAACTTTGCTCTCTGTGCAACAACTCGCGCAGCGATTCGCCCTCGATCAGCTCCATCACAATGTAAGCCGGTGCGTCCGCGCCGCGCGCATCGCCGAGGTCAATGATGGAGACGATGTTCGGATGGCGAAGCTGTGCTGCGGCACGCGCCTCGCGCCGAAAGCGTTCGAGCATCGCCGCATCCGCGACGAGATGTTTGTGCAGCACCTTGACGGCCACCTCGTCGCCGATGTGCTCGCGGCGTGCACGATACACCAGGCCCATCCCGCCCGCGCCCAATCTCTCCAGGAGCAGATATTTTCCGTCGAGAATTTTTTCGAGCAGCGGATCGGTCTGAGCCGGAGTGTTGGAGGCTGAGAAAGGAAGGCCGCACCCGGAACAGAAGCGCGCGTTCGCTTTCAGCTCTTCGCCGCACTGTGGGCAGATCATGCGCGATCTTCCTCCGGTGATCTTATGAATGCTAAGGCACGACAGTAAATATCAGCAGAGCCCATGCAAAAGCAAGCTTTATGAATTTCAACTATTGACGGTTTAACTGCGCCTGCCTTAAATTTCGCGCCGTTCTACGAAAGCAGACAACCGCCGGCGGAAGAGATGAAGAGCCCTTAATATGCGCGGGAACACCGATTTCGGTATGCGTCTGGAAAAGAACTGCCCCCTCAGCACCAACGCTGCTGCCGGAGCCGTTTTGAACGGCAGCAGGGGACAAGCCCGGCTCTTCCAGGTAAGAAGAGTTTCACGCAAAGGCGCAAAGACGCAAAGACGAGAGGAATGCTTTTCTTTGCGTCTTTGCGCCTTTGCGTGAAACTGTTTTTTAGCTCATGCCGCGCAGACGCTGAGCGAGGGTGCGGATGACGCCCGCTGCGATGGAGGGGTCGTCGGCGAGCACGTCGCGGAAGGCTTCGCCGTCGAGGCGGAGGACGCGCACGCCCTCTGCGCTGGTGGCGCTGACGGTCGCGGCACGCGGCGCAGGATCGAGCACGGCCATCTCGCCGATGAGGCCGCCCGCGCCCTCCCTGTTCACGAGCTTCTCCTGCCCCGCCTCATCGCGTCGCATGACGCTGACCTGCCCGGAGAGAATGATAAAGACCTCGTTGCCGGGCTCGCCCTGAAGGCAGAGCGTCTGGCCCGCCATGTAAAAGTCCTCGCGGCTCGCGTGCGACAGCTCCGACAGCTCTTCGGGCGCGAGGCGCGAGAAGATCGGCGCGGCGCGCAGGGCGATCATCTTCTCGACAGAGCTTAAAGGCACGCGCTCCGCTCCCTTCTGCTCCACGCCGCGCACGATGAGGCTCAGGGCCGTCTCGCGTACCAGCTCGTGCTCGTCCGCGGCGAGCCGGCTCAGCAGCTCTTCATCTGTGACGCCGCGCTCGCTCAGAGCATAGAGCGCGACGGCGCGTACATACGGATCGATGCTC
>JAFBAJ010000683.1 GCA_019247865.1 Acidobacteriota bacterium | reverse complement strand
CCGCTGCCGAAGGCCATGATGGCCGCGATGAGCCTCTGCGGCACGCGCGCGAAATAACCGACCGCCGCTCCGAGCAACAGCGCCGAGCCCGCCACCCAGCCCCAGAACCCGGCCTGTAACCAAACAGGAATCATGCAACACCTCCGGCTCTTTCGTGTAACATTCAAATCATTACATTTTCGTGTGAGTAAAAAGATACGCGGCTGCTCTGATATGTCAAACACGGATTGCCGAGAAGGGAAGTTTTGAGCGATGTCGAAGAGTGTGGCTGAGCTGCTGGTCGAGCGTTTGATAGAGTGGGGCGTGGATACTATTTTCGGTCTGCCGGGCGACGGCGTGAACGGCATCTTTGAAGCCCTGCGCCAGCGGCAGGAGCGTATACGGTTCGTGCAGGTGCGGCACGAAGAGGCGGCGGCCTTCGCGGCGGTCGGCTACGCCAAATACACCGGACGCCTCGGCGTCTGCGTGGCGACTTCCGGCCCCGGCGGGATACATCTCCTCAACGGCCTCTATGATGCGAAGTGCGACGGCCAGCCGGTGCTCGCCATCACCGGCCATACCTTTCACGACCTCATCGGAGCGGATTACCAGCAGGACGTAGACCTCGATAAATTATTTATGGATGTCGCGGCCTTCAACCAGCGCGTGATGGGGCCGTCGCACGTCAACACGCTGGTGGACAAGGCCGTCAAGATCGCGCTCGCGCGGCGTGCGGTCTCGCATCTCACGATCCCGAAAGACATGCAGGACTGGACTGCTTCGGACGAAGAACGCTCCGAGGCCAACGTGCAGCAGCACAGCGGCGCGCTCTTCTCCGCCGCCTATCCTTTGCCGCCGCGCGCTTTGATCGAACAGGCCGCACGGCTGATTAATGAAGGGCAGCGGGTCGCAATTCTCGCCGGGCAGGGCTGCCTCAACGCGCGCAGGGAGGTGCTGGAATTAGCGGAGAAGGTCGGAGGGCCGATCATCAAGCCGCTGCTCGGCAAGGCTGTTGTCCCGGACGAGAGCCCGTACACGACGGGCGGCATCGGCCTGCTCGGCACGGCTCCTTCGCAGGATGCGCTCGCGGCCTGCGACACGCTCGTCATCGCCGGGAGCAGCTTCCCTTATCTTGAATTTTATCCAAAGCCCGGTCGGGCGCGCGCGGTGCAGATCGACATTGACCCGGCGCGTCTCGGCCTGCGCTATCCGGCCGAGGTCGGCCTCGCCGGAGACTGCCTCGGCGTGCTGAGCGTGCTCCTGCCGCTCATCGAGCGGAAAGAGGACCGGAGTTTTCTGGAGCAGGCACAGGCGGACATGCGCGAGTGGAATCAATTGATGGAAGAGCAAGGCACGCGCACGGACGTGCCGATGAAGCCGCAGGTCGTGATCTATGAATTGAACAAGCTGCTCGACGACGACGCAATCGTGGCGGCCGACAGCGGGACTATCTCGACCTGGGCCGCGCGTTACATCAAGGTGCGCGGAGAGATGCAGTTCTCGCTCTCGGGCACGCTGGCTTCGATGGCGAACGCGCTGCCGTACGGGATCGGCGCGGCCGTCGCATATCCGGGGCGACAGGTCGTGTGCATCATCGGCGACGGCGGCTTCACGATGCTGATGGGCGAGGTGGCGACGCTCGTCAAATACAAGCTGCCGGTCAAGGTCATCGTCATCAAGAACAACACGCTGGGGATGATTAAGTGGGAGCAGATGGCGCTCGAAGGCAATCCGGAGTTCGGCGTCGAGCTGCAACCGATCAACTTCGCGGCCTTCGCCGAAGCCTGCGGCGCAGCCGGCTACACCATCGAAGAGCCGGGACAGGCTGCGAGCGTCCTCGCAGAAGCACTCGCGCACGACGGCCCGGCCATCGTCCAGGCGGTCGTCGATCCGCTTGAGCCGCCGCTGCCCGGCAACATCAATCTCAAACAGGCGCTCCATTTCGCAGAGGCCCTCGCCAGAGGAGAGAAAGATCGCTGGGAGATCATCAAGACCGTCATCGAAAACAAAGTGCGAGAGGTTATATAGAGATAATTAGCCACAGAGACACAGAGACACAGAGGAAGATGATTTTTATAATCTCTGTGACTCTGTGACTCTGTGGCTAATTTTTTGTCTTTAATTGCCGGGAACAGGGATGTCTGTCGAAGCTCCCCATTGCAGCGAGAAGACCTGCCCGTTCGTGCTCTGCAAGACATACCAGAAGCGGTTCGACGGCCTCCACACGGCGATGTCGGCTTTGCCGTCACCGTCGTAGTCTCCCACCACCGGAACATCGCCGCTGAGGCCGAACTGAATAGCTCCGTAGTTGGTCGAAGGATCGGTCGAGGTGTACCACGCGCCGGTCGAAGGACGGAACACGACCAGGTCCGTCTTGTGATCGCCGTCGTAGTCGTTCTGTGCCGGGATGTCTCCGTTGGCTCCGAACTGCACGATCTGATATTCGCCGGTCGTGCTCTTAGCGATGTACCACGTTCCGTTCGACGGGCGGAAGATGGCGAAGTCGCACTTGCCGTCGCCGTCATAGTCTCCGACCACTGGCTTGTCTCCGCTGACGCCGAACGGCTCGATCTTGGCCGTATTGTCGGCGCTGTTCAGGATGTACCAGTAGCCGTTCGAGGGACGAAAGACGGCGACATCTGCTTTGCCGTCGCCGTCGTAGTCGCCTGCGACCGGCACGTCTCCATCAGCTCCCCACTGGACGGCCGTGAAATGGTTGAGCGGGTCGTAGTTGCTGCTGGCGATGTACCACGTGCCGTTCGAGGGACGAAAGACTGCGATGTCAGTGACGCCATCGTCGTTATAGTCGGCCGGAGCGATGATGTCGCCTTCCTGCCCGAAGGCCGGGGCAGTGGAAGTGTCATTGTAGTTGTACCAGACGCTCGGATTTCCACCGGAGCCAGGCCGGTAGATCATGAGGTCTGTGCTCATATATCCGTTGAAGTTGTAGATGCGGCGATAGAGGCGCGGGTCGTTCGTCACACTGGTCAGCCGCGCGATGCCAGCGTCCAGTCCGGCCAGGCCCGCGATGATGACCTTGTCGTCGGGCTGGACGGCTATCGCGTAGCCGTAGGATTCCGGATACGGCGGGAAGGCGATGGCGGTCTTCGCGATGAGCGTGCCCGTGCTGCTGTAATCTGCGACGGCCATCGCCGAGGTCGTGTCGCCGCTGCCCAGCGTATTGATGAGACGCGCCAGGCCGACGACGACGATCTCCCCGTTGCTCTTCACAGCGGCCTGCGTGGCCTGCGCGTCGGCATAGCCGATCGTGTTTCTGCGAAAAGGCGTGAGCACCGTTCCGTTCGTCCCGAAGTTAACATCGGGCGAGCCGTCCGGCTTGAAGCGAGAGAGAGAGAAGACAGAGTATTGCTGGCCCGCATATCCGCTGATGAGCAGCTTCCCGTCGGGCTGCACGTTCATCTTGCCGCCGGGCGAGCCGTAGACGTACCCGTTGGTTCCGAACGTCGTGTCCAGCGTGGTGTCCGCGTTGTAGCGCGCAAAGTAACCCGTCCCGTGTATTAAGAGCTTGCCGTCAGGCTGCCGGATCATGTCTCCAAAAAAGGGCGTGCTGTTGATGCTGCCGGAGAGATAGTAGATGATGCCGCCCTCGCCGAAGGTCTGGTCGAGCGTGCCGTTCGGGTTGTAGCGCACGAAGTCAACCGCGCCGGGAGAGGTCTGTGTGCCGTAGGTGTAGCCGGCCACCAGCAGCTTGCCGTCCGGCAGGTAAACCACGCCGACTCCGGCATCATAGCTGCC
>JAFBAJ010000564.1 GCA_019247865.1 Acidobacteriota bacterium | reverse complement strand
GTGAACTCTGCGCCTGCGGCGTTGAGATGATGCTGCCAAACACTCAACGCCGCAGGCGCAGAGAAGTCGCAGAGAAAAACAATTTAGGACACTACTCCTGAAACCTCAGATTTGAGATTACACAGCACCTCTGCTAAGCTCTCCTGTTCACCTGTGCAGCAATATCTTAGCTATCGAAAGGCTTAATTTATGTCACGCGATATTTTTATTTTAGGCGGCAAGCGCACGCCGATGGGCGAGTACGTCGGTGGGCTGAAGGATGTTTCGGCGATTGACCTGGGCGCGGTTGCCGCGCGCGGCGCGCTCGAAGCGACGGGGGTCGCGCCGGAAGAGATCGACCACACGATCATCGGCAACGCTTTACAGACTTCGGGTGATGCGATCTACGGCGCGCGTCACGTCGCGCTCAAGGCGGGCGTGCCCTTTGATCGTCCGGCGCTGACGGTCAACCGCCTCTGCGGGAGCGGCATTCAATCGATCATCAGCGGCGCGCACATGATCCAGCTCGGCGAGGCGCGCACGGCTCTCGTCGGCGGAATGGAATCCATGTCGCAGGCTCCGCACGTCATCTACGGCGCGCGCTCCGGCTTCGCGCTCGGACAGGGCAAGCTCGAAGACAGCCTGATGGTCGCGCTCCTTGACACCTACTGCAACACGCCGATGGCGGGCACGGCCGAGAACCTCGCGCGCCGTCACGAGATCTCGCGCGAGGAGCAGGACAAGTACGCACTGCGCTCGCAGCAGGAGGCCAAGCGCGCGCTCGACGCCGGATACTTCGCCGAAGAGATGGTTCCCGTCGAAGTCAAGACGCGCAAGGGCGTGACGCTTTTTAATGAGGACGATCACATGCGTCCCGAGACGACGCTCGAAGGTCTGGCGAAGCTGCGTCCGGCTTTCAGCAAGGACGGCTTCGTCACGGCGGGCAACGCTTCGGGCATCGTGGACGGCGCGGCGGCGCTCGTCATCGCGGGCGAAGATTTCGTCAAAGCGAAGGACGCGAATCCGCTGGGCCGCATCGTGAGCTGGGCTTACGCCGGAGTCGAGCCGGAAATCATGGGCATCGGCCCTGTGCCCGCGACGCGCAAGGCTCTGGAGAAGGCCGGACTCAAGCTCGAAGAGATCGATCTGGTCGAAGTCAACGAGGCCTTCGCCGCGCAATACCTCGCGGTCGAAAAAGAGCTCGGACTCGACCGCGCGAAGACCAACGTCAACGGCGGCGCGATCGCGCTCGGCCATCCGCTCGCGGCCTCCGGCACGCGCCTCGTGCTGACCGTGCTCCATGAGCTCAAACGCCGCGGCGGTCGTTACGGCCTCGCGACCGCCTGCATCGGCGGCGGTCAGGGCATCGCGATGATCGTCGAGAGAATGTAAGAACGAAAAAAATTCACGCAAAGGCGCAAAGACGCAAAGGAAAACAGCAATGCTTTCTTTGCGTCTTTGCGCCTTTGCGTGAGACTTTTCCACCTGTGGATTTCTAGTTTTTTGGAGAAAAATCCAAATTCCTGAGTGTGGCCGGGCTCCTCTCTGATGCCCGCTGGCGGCTAATTGCTGGCACTCCGAATCTTAACTGTTCGGGCGGTGGTTAGTGCCATGCGGCATTCAGGTTGCCACCTCACACGCGTTTGATTCTCCGACGGCCTTGACGCCGTGGTTTTTCACTCCTGCCGGCGCTATTTTAATAGTGAGTTCACGTTATCGACAGACTTGCGTAAACAACGGCAGGCATGATAGAAACTTATTTCTACACACGGTGTGCTCTCGCCTTAGCTTTTGCTTTGCGAATTCAAAGTGTTCTAGAAATCGATCGGTTCTCGATACTGCGTCGTTCCATTTGTGCGCGCGCGCAGGCGGCAACAATTTTTCCAACTGAATTTTAAGGAGTTCCCCATGTCCAAATTTTTCCGGCTCGCTCTGGTCGCCGTCGCGCTCTGCATGATGAGCATGATGGCGATGGCTCAGTCCACGGTGGACGGAGCTATTGGCGGCACAGTCAAGGACCCGAACGGGGCCCTCGTGCCGAATGCCACAGTCACCGTCAAGAATGAAGAGACCAACAAGGAAGGCACGGCCATGACCGACAGCGAAGGCCGCTTCCGCGTGGTGCAGCTTCAGCCCGGCAGTTACAGCGTCACCATTGACGCTTCAGGTTTCGGCACCTTCACGCAATCGAAGGTCATCGTCGAAGTCGGTCGCGTGACTTCGCTCGACGTGCCTCTCGCCGTGAGCGGCGTCGGCGGTCAGCAGGTGGAAGTGACGGCGGAAGCGCCCGTCATCAACACGACTCAGCAGGACTTTTCGACCAACATCAATCAGACCTCGATCAACGAGTTGCCGATCAACGGTCGCCGCTGGTCGAACTTCGCGCTCCTGACGCCGGGCGCGGTCCCGGACGGTGCGTTCGGTCTGATCAGCTTTCGCGGCGTCTCCGGCCTCTTGAACAACAACACGGTTGACGGCGGAGATAACAATCAGGCGTTCTTCTCCGAGGAACGCGGCCGCACGCGTATCCCTTACGTGATCAGTCAGGCCTCTATCCGCGAGTTTCAGGTGAACACCTCGAACTACTCTGCGGAGTATGGCCGCGCGGCCGGCGGTGTCGTCAACGCGGTCACCAAGAGCGGCACCAACGAGTTCCACGGTCAGATCTTCTTCTATGACCGCGACAACAAGTGGGGAGCGCGTAATGCCTTCAGTTTCCTGACGGTCGGCACTCCGCCCAACACGCAGGTCATCGGTCTCAAGCCGACCGACCGGCGGCTTCAGTTCGGCGGCGTCGTCGGCGGCCCAATCGTCAAGGACAAGCTCTTCTTCTTTTTCAGCTACGATCAGCAGAAGCAGAAATTCCCGGCGGTGGCGGCTGAAACGCTCGGCACCTACAATCTGACTGCGGCTCAGATCGCCACGCTCAACTCGCGCGGCGTGACGGCGGCGCAACGTGCAGCGGCGCTCGCCTTCCTGGTGAACGAAACGGGCACGGTTCCGCGTAACCGCGATCAATACATCGTGCTTCCGAAAATCGACTGGCAGATCAATTCGAGCAACACCTTCAGCGCGACCTACAATCGTCTGCGCGCGAATTCGCCCGCCGGCGTGCAGTCGCAGGCCGTCGTCAATCGCGGCATCACGAGCTTCGGCGACGACTTCGTTAACGTCGATTCGTTCAACGCGCGTCTGACCTCGAC
>JAFBAJ010000501.1 GCA_019247865.1 Acidobacteriota bacterium | reverse complement strand
CAGCGTGTCCTTGAACCAGCCCTTAATAAACTCGCACTGCTCGATTGCGCCGTACTTCTTCAGATTGTCCTGTACCTCTTCGAGCGCGCCCTTGTACTCGCCCTTCTTGTAAAACTTCGCCTCGCGGTCTTCCTCTTCGCCTTCGGGCAGCCCCTCGAACGAATCGAAGATTCTGAGCTTGCGCCCGGTAATCTTACAGACCAGCGAGAGATTGGTAGCGCAGCCGCCCTTCCATGTTCCGCATTCCAGCACATCGCCTTCGACTTCGGGCGGAGTTTCGAGAATCTTGAGCGCCATCGCCAGATGCGTCTTGTACGAGGTGCCGGTCTGGATGCGAATCGTGTTGAGAAAAAACCTCGTCCCCAGCACAAGCTTTTTCCAGAGCCCCATCCGGTAGGAAGGATGTATCCGCTGCGAGTTTAAGATAAAGATGATGCTCACCGGCATCGTCGCCACGTAATAGAGCGTGGCGAGCAGATGACGCCGACGTAAGAGCTGGAAAACCCTTTTCATAAATAGACGCTCAACTCCTCAATACAAGAATTCATTCAACCCTTTGCGAGCTTGAGTCTTTCTTTTCTTAGCGCCTTTGCGCGAACCATCAACGTTTCTCGCAAAGTCGCCAATAAAGAAAGACTCAAGCTCGCTAAAAACATCTGCTATCGCGCTTTTCCGTGCTGCCGCAAGCTCGTGTAGCCGAGCACGATCTTGACGACGGTGCTGGCGACATTCTCGGCCAAATATTCCGCCGGGGGCGTCCAGTTCGGCGGCAGCGAGAGCGCGATCTCCACCGCGCGGACGATGTCTTCCTGCCGCGCGCCGGACAGGATATTGCTTCCGCACTCAATGGTTTCGGGGCGCTCCGTGACATCGCGTATGGTCACGTTCGGGATGCCGAAGATAGCACATTCCTCCTGCACCGTGCCGCTGTCGGAGAGCACCGCGAGCGCGTTCCGCTCCAGCTTCACGAAATCGAAGAAGCCCAGCGGCTCCAGCAGCACGACGCGCTGTGACGACGGATGCAGGTTAAACTCCGCGAGCTTGCTCGCAGTGCGCGGGTGGACGCTCATCAGAAGCGGATGCTGGTAGGTGTCCGCGATGGTCGAGAGCGCGCCGAGCAGTTGCGCCAAACGCTCCGGCTCATCCACGTTCTCCGAGCGATGCATCGTCACCAGCAGGTATTCGCGCGCGTTGACCTTGAGGCGCGTCATCACGTCGCTCGCCTCGATCTGCGGCGCGAAGGTCGAGAGGACTTCCTTGATCGGATTGCCCGTCACGAAGATCCGGTCGCGCTCGATGCCTTCGCGCACGAGGTTCTCCTTGCTGCGCAAAGTGTACGGCATCAGGATGTCGCTCGAATGATCCACGATGCGACGGTTGATCTCTTCGGGCACGCGGTCGTCGAAGCAGCGATTCCCGGCCTCCATGTGAAAGACCTTGATGCGGCGGCGCGCGGCGACGATGGAAGAGAGCGCGCTGTTGGTGTCGCCCAGGATCAGCACGCGATCTGGCCGCTCGCTCTCAAGCAGTTGATCTACGCCCGCTAAGATTTGCCCGGCCTGTTCGCCGAAACTGTTGGCGCGCATCCCCAGGTGAAAGTCCGGCGTGCGGACTTCGAGGTCGCGCAGGAAGATGTCGCTCAGGCTCTCGTGATAGTTCTGCCCTGTGTGCACGGTCTGATGCGACGCGTGCTGGTCGAGCAGGCGCATCACGAGGCTCAACCGGATGATCTCCGGGCGCGTCCCGAAGATTGTCATCACCTTCAGCTTGTTATTTGAAAGAGGCAATCTCACTCCTCGCCGCCGACAGCAGCTCGCGCAGCTCAGGCACGGACAGGTTATCGTGCATCGAAGAATACTCTCCCTTGAGCGCGGGCGTGAACTCCAGCCCGCGCCGCAGCTCCGGCAAGACAGGCAGGATCACGTAATAGCCGTCGCGCTCTATCGTCCGAAAACATTCCTCCTCCGAGACCATGATCTCATGCACCTTCTCGCCGGGACGGATGCCCGTAAAAGTTATCTCGACTTCCTTCTCTTCCATCAGCGCGCGCGCGATGTCCACCACGTTCGCAGCCGGAACCTGCGGCACATAAGTTTCGCCGCGACCTCCGGCGCGCACGGCCGCGAAGACTGTGTCCACTGCGCGATCCAGACTCAGGAGAAAGCGCGTCATCTCCTTGAGGGTGATGGTCACGGGGCCGCCCGTGCGTATCTGCTCGACGAAGAGCGGGACGATGGAGCCGCGCGAGGCGATGACGTTGCCGTACCGCACGCAGAGAAAACGCGTCCGCTCGCAATCCATATTGGCTTCGAGCAGAATGCGCTCCTGCAGGGCTTTGGTCATGCCCATGACGTTGATCGGCTTGCACGCTTTATCGGTCGAGATGCCGACCACCAGCTCGACCGGCGTGTCGTTCTCTCTGAGCGCTCGCACAAGATTCTGCGGCCCCTGGATGTTGGTCTGAACTGCTTCGTAGGGGAAATATTCGCAGGTCGGCACCTGTTTTAAAGCCGCCGCGTGAAAGACCACGTCCGTATCGCGCAGGGCTTGCAGGAGCGACGAAGGATTGCGCACGTCGCCGATGCGAAAGTTGAGCAGATCCTGCGATTCCTGATAGATGATGTCGTCGGTCGCGGCCTTGCGGTGCTGGAAGTCCAGGCGCATGTAATGCTGCTTCGCTTCGTCGCGCGAAAAGACTGTGATCTTCGCGGGACGTCCCATCTCGCCGGACAGCAGTCGCCGCACGAGCTTTTGCCCGAGCGAGCCCGTGCCGCCGGTGACCAGTATTCGTTTGCCTTCAAGAAACACTCTCTCGTCTCCATTCCTCGTAGGGTGTCGGGTCGGCCGCCATCCGCTCGATCATCTGCGGCCACGTGTCCGGCGTAAATCCGGTCGCCGCACGAAATTTTTGGGAATCAAGGCTGCGGTCGATCCTGAACTCCGTCTCCGGCTCGATCTCTATCTCAACGCGATAAGCCTCGCGCATCAGCCGGAGCAGCTCGTACTTGTTGATGGGCTCGCTCGAAACATGATAGAGGCCGGACAAGTCCTTGTGCCGCTCGATCAGGTCGGCGATGATGTCCGCCATCACGATGGTCGGAAAGCCGGAATAGATCGCGTGCTGAAATCCCTTGACCTTGCCGCCGCGATTGCTCAGAAACCATTCGACCAGACTGTGTGCCGTGCCCAGCTCGCGCCCGATGATCGAAGTCCGCAGCGTCAGTGAGCCCTCGCCCTTCGCCTCGCCCAAATATTTCGTGCGGC